>CALGVL010000099.1 GCA_937930165.1 uncultured Acetobacteraceae bacterium | reverse complement strand
AGGCCTCCGCCAGCCCCTCCCGGCAGACCAATGCACGGAAGGCAGCCGCCGTGCGCGCGGAGAGAAAGGGAGCGATCTGGACCGCGCCGCGCGCCATCGTCTCGCGCAGCGCCGGGCTGAGGCGCGCCGCCGGCCGCGCCGCATAGACCACGCTCCGCTCCACCGCGAAGCCCTCCGGCGCCAGGACGGCGGCCAGGTCGCAGGCCACC
Organism: uncultured Acetobacteraceae bacterium; assembly: GCA_937930165.1. Classification (GTDB taxonomy): domain Bacteria; phylum Pseudomonadota; class Alphaproteobacteria; order Acetobacterales; family Acetobacteraceae; genus CALGVL01. The sequence continues at coordinate 4,628 of CALGVL010000099.1, read as the reverse complement.
GCCTCGCCGCTCAGATAGGCGACCGGCCCGCGCCGCGGGTCGAGCCTCTCCCGCGCCAGGCGCAGCAGGTCCACGGCATCGCCGCCCGCGGCCTCCACCTGGGACAACCCGGCCTGGCGCAGCGGGCGCGCCGTCGCCTCGCCCACGGCAAGGATGGGCGGGAGCACCGCCAGACCGCCCAGTTCCCCGGCCGCGCGCAGCAATTCGCGGGCAGCATTGGCGGAGGTGAGCAGCACCGCCTGTCGGCCCGCCAGCGCTGCCCGCGCATCCCAGGGGAGCGGTGCGATCTCGAGCATCGGCTCGATCATGCAGCCGATGCCGCGCGCCCGTAGCCGGGCGGCAAGCTCCCCGGCCTGGTGGCGCGGCCGCGTGATCAGGGCGCGCAGCATTGCGGCCGGGTGCCGGTCAGGCCAGGGCAGCGGCGCCGGCCTCCGCCGGGTCCCTGTCGCCATTCTCGACACGCAGGACGGTGAGCCGGCGCAGCCGGCCATCCTGGGTCGGCCAGTCGATGGAATCGCCCGCGGTCAGGCCCACCAGCCCGGCGCCAACCAGCGACAGGACCGAGATGCGGCCCTGGTCGATATCGGCCTCGCCCGGCAGCACGAGTTGCACCCAACGCGTCTCGCCCGTCGCCGCGTCGCGGAACTCCACCCGGGAGCCGAGGGCGACCACATCCGGGGGCAGGTGCCCGGCCGGCACCACCTCGGCGCGGTCGGCCTCCTCCAGCAGCAGCCGCGCGACCAGCGGACTGCGCCGCACCATCACCTCGGCCAGCGCGACCAGCCGGGCATGGTCCTCCGCCGAAAGAACCACCGGCGGCCGCAGGGCCGCCGTCTCCGTCTTCGCTTGCATCAGAACACTCCTCCTGAAATCAGGCCGCGCTCGGCGGCGGATCGTCATCCTCATCCATATTCGCGGCCCAGCGCCTCCGGGTGACGGAGGCCACCCCGCCCGCGGCCAGGGACAGCAGGCCAGGGCCATGGTTGACCGCCAGCAACCGCACCGAGAGGCGGCGCCCGTCACGCTCCACTGCCTCCACCCTCTGCCCGGCGGCGGCGCCGAGCAGTGCCGCGCCCAGCGGCGAGGAAACGGCCAGCCGCTCCCCGTCCTCGGCATATTCTTCCGGCATCACCAGCAGGCGGCACTCCGGGGCACCGCCCTCCAGGGCAAAGACGACATAGGACCCCAGCACAGCGACCGAAGGCGGCACTTCATCCGGCCGCACCACCCGGCAGGCATCGAGCTTGTCGGCGAGCGCCCGGCCCACCGGGTCGTCCCGATTGAGCCAGAGCCGCGACAGCGCCCTCAGCCGGGAATAGTCACGGGAAACCAGCACCGGGGCGTCCGGCGCGAGGTGCAACACGCGATCCTGGTCATCGGTGATACTGGGCACGGTGCGGTTCGTCCTTCCAAGACGTCGTGACATGCGCCGCCCGAGGGCAGGCAGGTTGCGACTGCTGTCTCTGGAGAAGGTCGTCCCCGGGTCCTGGCGGGCGCCGGGCGCACGGCCTCAGGCCCGGGGCTAGATGCCCGCGAGCAGGCTTCCCGCGTGGGCGAGGCGACGCCGAAGGGTTGCACTGAACCACATGATGAAGGAGACATGGTCATTTTGACACCCGGCGTCAAGTCACGCCGCGAGGAGTCGCCCCGGCGCCCGGCTCCGCGCCTTGTTGCCAGCCCGCCCGGCCGGGGCTTCAGTGGCCGCCTGCCGCCAGGCCCGGATTCCTGCCACGGGCTCAGGCTGGCCGTGCCGAAGGAAAGGACATCGCGTGCCCGAGACGCCGGAGGGCCTGCTTGCCCGCCTCGAAGCCCTGGGGATCGAGACCCGCACCGTCACCCATCCGCCGGTCTTCACCGTGGCGGAAAGCCAGGCGTTGCGCGGCACGCTGCCGGGCGGGCACAGCAAGAACCTGTTCCTCCGCCCGGTGAAGGGGAATGGCCCCTTCCTGCTGGCGGTGCTGGAGGAGGAGCGGCGGATCTCGGTCAACGCCCTGGCTCGCGCCATCGGCGCCGGCCGGGTGGAGATGGCGCCGGCCGAGGCATTGCGGGCGGTGCTGGGGGTGGAGCCGGGCTCGGTCACGCCCTTCGGCCTGGTCAATGCCGCGCCCGGCTCGGTGCGGGTCGCGATCGACGCGGCACTGCTGCACGGCCATGACCGGGTGCATTTCCATCCGCTGGTGAACAGCATGACCACGGCGATCCGCCCCGCCGATCTGCTGCGCTTCCTGGAAAGCCTGGGACACCGGCCGGAGGTGCTGAACCTGCCGGAGAACGGGGGCGGCTGAGCGGGGCGCCGCCGCGATCCCGCCCCCATCCGACGCGTTGGGGAACAGGCCGGCAAGGCCAGCCGGATCGCGGCCGGAAGGAGAATGCGGGTGCCCCATTGCCCTTGCGGCAGCTTGGCGCATCTATAAAGGCAAGACCCAAGGAATCGCTGCGATGGACGTCATCTTCGACCCGAACCGCCAAGGCGCGCCCGCCGCTTCCGGCGCCGATCCCATCAAGGACGGCGACCAGAAGACCTTCATGCAGGACGTCATCGCCGCCAGTCGCCAGGTGCCCGTCCTGGTCGATTTCTGGGCGACCTGGTGCGGTCCCTGCAAGCAGCTCACCCCAACGCTGGAAAAGGTGGTGCGCGCCGCCGGCGGCCGGGTGCGGCTGGTGAAGATCGACATCGACAAGAACCGCGCCCTGGTGCAGCAGCTCGCGCAGCTCGGCCTGCCGCTGCAATCCGTGCCGACGGTCGCGGCCTTCTGGCAGGGCCAGATCGCCGACCTGTTCCAGGGCGCCCTGCCCGAGAGCGAGGTGAAGCGCTTCGTCGAGGGGCTGCTGAAGCTGGCCGGCGGGCAGATGCCCGGCGCCGACCTGCTGGCGGAAGCCAAGGCCGCGGCGGAGGCGGGCGACCACCAGACCGCGCTGGAGCTCTTCGGCGCGCTGGCGCAGCAGGAGCCCGAGAATGCCGAGGCCTTCGCCGGCGTCGCCCGCAGCCTGATGGCGCTGGGGCAGGAGGACCAGGCGCGGCAGGTGATCGAGAGCGCGCCCGCCAAGCTGCGTGACCATGCGGAGATCACCAGCGTCCGCAGCGCCCTGGAACTGGCCGAGGAGGGCCGCAAGGCGCGCGCCAAGCTGGCGGAGTTCGAGAGCCGCCTGGCCGCGGATCCGGACGACCATGCCGCCCGCATCGACCTTGCCGTGGCACTGAACGCCATGGGCGAGCGTGCCAAGGCCGCCGACGCGCTGCTGGAGGCGATCAGGCGCGACCGCGCCTGGAACGAGGAGGCCGCCCGCAAGCAGTTGCTGAAATTCTTCGAGGCCTGGGGCTTCGACGATCCGTCGACGCTCGCGGCGCGGCGGAAGCTGTCCTCCCTGCTGTTCCGCTAGGGCCGAAGCGGCAGGGCAGCGCCGTGGCCTTCCATCCCGCCTTCGCGGACCTGCCGGCGGAGATCCCGGTCTTCCCGCTGCCGGGGGTACTGCTGCTGCCGCAGGGCCGCCTGCCGCTCAACATCTTCGAGCCGCGCTACCTGGCGATGGTCCAGGATGCGCTGGCAGCCGGGCGCATGTTCGGCATGATCCAGCCGGATCCGGGAGCGCCGCGCGGGGAGACCGGCCCCGGCCTCTACCGCATCGGGTGCTTGGGCCGCATCTCCTCCTTCGCCGAGACGGAGGATGGCCGCTTCCTCATCACCCTGACCGGCGTGATCCGTTTCCGGGTGGCGGAAGAGCTGCCGATGCGCCGCGGCTACCGGCGGGTGCGGGCGGACTATGCCGATTTCCGCGCCGATCTGGACCGCGCGCCGCCGCCAGGGATCGACCGGGTGGCGCTGCTCGGCGCGCTGCGCCCCTTCCTCAAGGCGCGGCGCATCGAGGCGAACTGGGAGGCGCTGGAGCAGACCTCCGACGGCATGCTGGTGCTGACGCTGGCCATGCTCTGCCCCTTCGAGCAGCGCGAGAAGCAGGCGCTGCTGGAGGCCGGCGGGCCGGAGGAGCGCGCCGCCATGCTCACCGCCCTGCTGCGCATGGGCACGCATGCCGGGGGGGACCTGCCGCCCGACAGCAGGCCAAGCTAAAGAGGTCCGCATGAGCGAGACACAACCGAACACCCCCCAGCCCGGCGGCGAGGTCCATCCGGCCTTGCTGGAGATCCTGGTCTGCCCGGTCACCAAGGGCCCACTGCGCTACGACCGGGCGCGCGGCGAGCTGGTGAGCGAATCCGCCCGGCTCGCCTACCCGATCCGCGACGGCATCCCGATCATGCTGCCGGACGAGGCCCGGCAACTGGACTGAAATGCCCGCCCCCACCGAGATCCGCCTGAAGCGCGCCGAGCGGGTGCTGGAGGTCGCCTTCGACGACGGCGCCCGATTCGCCCTCCCGGCGGAATACCTGCGGGTGGAGAGCCCCTCGGCCGAGGTGCAAGGCCATGCCCCGGACCAGAAGGTGACCGTCTCCGGCCGGCGGGAGGTGGGGATCATCCGGGTGGAACCGGTGGGCCATTACGCCATCCGGATCGTCTTCGACGACTTGCATGACAGCGGCATCTACAGCTGGGACTATCTCTACCGGCTCGGCGCGGAGCAGGCGGAACGCTGGGCAGCCTATGAAGCCGAGCTGGCCACCAAGTGGCTGAGCC
>CALGVL010000098.1 GCA_937930165.1 uncultured Acetobacteraceae bacterium | reverse complement strand
CCGGCCGCTGCGCGCTGTTGCTGCCGGGGCGCGGCTGCACCGTCGGCGTCGGGCGCTGGCGCTGCTGCTGGCGCGAGGAGGCAGAGGAGGATGGGGCCGGGGCCGGCGCGGGGGGCGTCGCCGCCTGCGGACGGACGGGGCGCGCGGGCTGCTGCGGCGTGCCGGCCTGCGGCTGGGCCGGGCTGGGCTGGGCCGGGCTGGGCTGGGCCGGGCGGGGCTGGACCGGCTGCGGCGGCGGCAGGGTGGTCTGCGCCCCCAGGCTGGACTGCGCCGCGGCGGGCGGGGCCAGCAGGATCCAGGGCAGCAGCAATGCGGGCAGGAAACGGAGGATCACGCAGCGGGGATGCCAAGCCATGCCCCGCATGGTCAAGCACCGGGCCGGGGCTTTCCAGTGCGACCGGCGCGAAAAATCCCTTGTCTGACTGGCCCGCCACGGTTGGCGTCGCCCAGGGCCACCGGGCTGGCGCCTAAAGCGAGATGATCTGCCCGTCCCCCAGCGCCGCCAGGAAGGTGGCGACCCCGGCCACCTCCACCCCCGGCGCCAGCGCGGCGCCGGCCAGATCCTCGGCCCTGAGCCCGGCCTCGCAGGCGATGCGGCGCAGGCCGAGATCCGCCGCCGCTTCCAGCAGGGTGCCGATGCCGGCGACGCCGCGCTCCTCCAGCAGCGTCTCCCGCGGGTCGGTCAGCAGGGGGGTGGGCTCCAGGAACAGGCGGCAGCCGGCATTGGTGGCGAAGAGCACCACCTCCCGTCCCAGCGCCGCTGCACCGGTCGCCAGCACCAGGGCGTAATGCGCCCGCTCATGCCCGCCGGAGAGCAGCAGGATGCCGAGGGGCTTGGCCATCACGCCAGGGCGCAGACCGGCGGCGCCATGTCGCGATGCGCCGAGAGGTCGCGGATGGCCGCATTCTCCCCACACAGGGCGCATGCCGGGTCGCGGCGCAGCTTCACCGTGCGGAAGCGCGCATCCAGCGCGTCCCAGAGCAGCAGCCGGCCGGACATCCCTTCACCGATGCCGAGGATCTCCTTCAGCACTTCCGTCGCCTGCAAGGTGCCCATCACGCCGGTGACGGCGCCGAGCACGCCGGCTTCGGAGCAGGTTGGCACCAGACCTTCCGGCGGCGGCTCCGGATGCAGGCAGCGGTGGCAGGGATGCGGCGGGCCGAGATGCGACTTGAAGACGGAAAGCTGTCCCTCGAAGCGCAGCACCGCGGCCGAGACCAGCGGCCGGCCGAGCAGGTGGCAGGCATCGCCCAGCAGGAAGCGGGTGGCGAAATTGTCGGTGCCGTCGCAGATGATGTCGTAGCGCGGTATCAGCGCCTGCGCCGTGTCGGCGTCCAGCCGGACCGCATGGGTTTCGACCTTCACCTCCGGGTTCAGCGCCGTCAGCGTCTCCGCCGCGCTTTCCGCCTTGTTGCGGCCGATCCGCGCGGTGGCATGCACCACCTGGCGCTGGAGGTTGGAAAGCTCCAGCCGGTCATGGTCGATCAGGCCGATGGTGCCGATCCCGGCCGCCGCCAGATAGAGCGAGAGTGGCGCGCCGAGCCCGCCGGCCCCCACCACCAGCACTCGCGCCGCGCGCAGCTTCGCCTGCCCGACCGCGCCTACTTCCTGCAGCAGGATGTGGCGGGAGTAGCGGTGCAGTTCCGCCTCGGTGAAGTCGAGATCCATACCCGGCATATGGGCGCCGGCCGGCATGGCATGCAAGCGCTCCCGCCGATCGCCCACGATCATCCGGATCGCAAATGGGGCCTATCCGCTCAACGTATTGGTTCGCCCGGCACCATGCGCCCAGATCCAAGGAAAGGCGGCCTGGCCGCCAAGACCCGAGAGGAGAAGCGCATGATCCGCAAGACGATGGTTCTGGGCACCCTGCTTGCCGGCCTCACGGCCGCGCCGGCCATGGCACAGCAAAATTACATCGGCAATGTGGTCGGTGGCGGCGTCGCCCGGATGGTGGGCGGCGGCGCGGAAGCCCAGGTGGTCTATGACCAGGTCACGCAGGCGCAGGCGCCGCGGCTGGCCAAGGCCAATGGCAGACAGGACGGCGGCTGGACCGTGCAGTATCTGGAGCCGGTCCCGGCCCCGACCGGCCAAGGCATGATCGCGCATCTGGTGGGCGGCGGCCAGGATGCCCAGGTCGTCTTCGAGGTGCCGGCTGGCGCGCCGCAGACCCATCTTGCCACTGCTCCGGTGGGTGCTCCGCGGAGCTGAGCCTGACCCGGATCGGCCCGCTGTTGTCAGGCCGATCCGGGCGATCCCCCTTCCAGGGACCGTCCCCGGCTATTTCGTCCCGGTGCTGCCGAAGCCGCCTGCGCCGCGGCTGGTTTCCGGCAGCTCCGCGACCTCCCGCCAGGCCGCCTTCACCACCGGCGCCAGCACGGCCTGGGCGATGCGCATGCCGCGTTCCACGGTGAAGCTTTCGGTGCCGGCGTTCAATACGATCACCTGCACTTCGCCCCGGTAGTCCTCATCGATGGTGCCAGGGCTGTTCGCCACCAGGATGCCATGCTTCAGCGCCAGGCCGGAGCGTGGCCGCACCTGCAATTCATGCCCTGGCGGCAGGGCGATGCGGAGGCCGGTCGGTACCAGGGCGCGGCCGCCGGGCGGGATCGCCAGCGGCGCCGTCACTGCTGCCAGCAGGTCCATCCCTGCCGCGCCGGGCGTGGCATAGGCCGGCAATGGCAGGCCCTCGGCATGCGGCAGGCGCGCCACTTCGATCACAGGCGCGCTCACGCGAATTGCTCTGCAATCCGCTGAGCGAGGCGATGCGCCAGCTTCTCCTTCGGCATTTC
>CALGVL010000097.1 GCA_937930165.1 uncultured Acetobacteraceae bacterium | reverse complement strand
CCCGGCCCGGCATCCAGGGAACCCGGCCGGGCCGCGCCCGCCTGCGCCACGCGGATGTCGATGCGGCGCACGGCGGGACATTCGGCCTGCCAAAGGGCGCGCAGGCGGTCGCCGTAATGGCTGTTGACCCAGTCGCGCAGGAAGCGGGTGGGCAGCAGGATGACGGCCTCGTCGCCCTCGATGCCCTGCAGGGTCATCTGGCGGAGCCAGCTCCGGTACTCGACTTCCCCGACCTCCTCGCGCAGGCGGCCGCGGATGCGGGCCCAACTGGCGGCCACCTGTCCGGACGCTTGGGGGGGCAAAACGCCGGCCTGCTCTTCCATCCCTCGCACCTGCCACCAAAAAGATGCCAGCCGCCGGCTTCCGGGCGCAGAAGCGACCGGCCGCCCCAGCAGGGCCGCACGAAACCGTGATTTCGGGGGGACATCACGCCCGCCGCCATGCTTGCCCGGATGATACCGTGCCGCCACAGACCGGGCAAACAGTAACTGCCGAGGCCCGCCCTCAGTTGAAATACTGGCTGAGTCTCACCGTCAGGGCTGTAAAAGGCTGTTCGCACGAATACTTGCCGTGCGACAACAACCACCAACCGTCACTTGCAAGACGGAAGCCTGACCTGATGGGATTCGGCCCGCCGCCGGGACCGATCAGGCCTGGGCGGGCGCGCCCAGGGCCTTGATGCGGGCGGAGAGCCGGGAGAGCTTCCGCGCCACCATGTTCCGGTGCAGCACGCCCTTGGTCGCGGCCCGCTGCAGCTCCGGCTGCGCCGCCCGCAGCGCCTCCTGCGCCTGGGTCTGGTTCCCGCCGGCGATGGCCTGCTCCACCTTGCGCAGGAAGGTCCGCACCCGCGACCGACGGGCGCGGTTGCGGATGGTCCGCTTCTCGGTCTGGCGGATGCGCTTGCGGGCAGAGGCCGTGTTCGCCATGGCGTTGTGATTTCAGCTCGACAGTGAAAGGGGTGATGCGCGGGGCCGCGCAAGAGCGGCGCTTCTACCGTCCGGCGCCGCTCCCCGTCAAGGGAACGGTGCCAGGGGGGGGATCAGCGGTTGCGAAAGACGGGCTTCCGCTTCTCGGCGAAGGCGGCCATGCCCTCCTTCTGGTCCTCCGTGGCGAAGAGGGACTGGAAGACCCGCCGCTCGAAGCGCACACCTTCGGAGAGGGTGGTCTCGAAGGCGCGGTTCACCGCCTCCTTCGCCATCGCCACCGCCGGAGCGGAGAGCGTCCCGATCTTCTCGCCGAGCTTCACCGCCTCCGCCACCAGCTGGTCAGTCGGGACGATGCGGGCGACGAGGTTGGCGCGCTCGGCCTCCTGCGCATCCATCATGCGGCCGGTCAGGATCATCTCCATGGCCTTGGACTTGCCGATGGCCCGCGTCAGGCGCTGGGTGCCGCCGGCGCCGGGGATAACGCCCAGATTGATCTCGGGCTGGCCGAAGCGCGCATTCTCGGCGGCCAGGATGATGTCGCACATCATGGCCAGCTCGCAGCCGCCGCCCAGGGCATAGCCGGCCACCGCGGCGATCACCGGCTTCTGCACGGTCAGCACCGCCTCCCAGCGCTTGCTGATGAAGTCGTCCAGATAGACGGCCGGATAGGTGCGGGACTGCATCTCCTTGATGTCGGCGCCGGCTGCGAAGGCCTTCTCGCTGCCGGTCAGGACGATGGCGGCAATGGCGGGATCGGCATCATAGCCGCGCAGCGCCTGGCCCAATTCCTCCATCAACTGGTCGCAGAGCGCATTCAGCGCCTGCGGACGGTTGAGGCGGATCACCGCCACCTTGCCCTGCACCTCCGTCAGGATCATCCCGTATTCGGCCATGCGCCTGTCCTCCGTCTCGGGTGGGGCTCTAGCTCAACGCTGGGTGCGCGGGCAATAAAAGGTGGAGCGGCCCGACTGGACGATGCGCTGGATGCCGGGGCAGTCCGGGGGGCCGGGGCAGTGCTCGCAGGGCTGGCCTTCGCGGTCATAGACCTTGAAGCGTTCCTGGAAGAAGCCGATCCCGCCATCCGCCTGGACATAATCGCGCAGCGAGGATCCGCCGGCGGCGATGCTCTCCTGCAACACCCGCTTGATCGCCGGCACCAGCCGTGCCGCGCGGGCGCCGGCAACGGTGGATGCCCGCCGCCGGGGGGAAATGCCGGCGCGGAACAGCGCCTCGGATACGTATATATTGCCGAGCCCCGCCACCACCCGCTGGTCCAGCAGCGCCGCCTTGATCGAGGTCGCCTTCCCGGCCAGGGCGGCGGAGAGCACCTCCGGAGTGAAGCTGTCCTCCAGCGGCTCCGGCCCGAGGCCGGCGAGCAGGCGGTGCCTGTCCTCCTCCGCCGTCGGCACCAGATCCACGCAGCCGAAGCGGCGGGGATCGACGAAGCCGATATGCGTCCCGTCCTCGGTCTCCAGGGCCAGATGCTCATGCGTGACGGGGGCGTTGGGCCGCGCCTCGGCGGGCCGCGCCACCATGCGGCCGGACATGCCGAGATGGATCAGCACCGAATCCCCACCCGAAAGCCGCATCAGCATGTATTTGCCGCGCCGGCGGAACCCTTCCACCCGTGCGCCGGTCAGCCGCTTTTCCAGCCCTTCCGGCAGGGGCCAGCGCAGATCCGGCCGGCTGACAGTGACGTGGGCGATCACCCGCCCCTGCAGCACGGCGGCCAGGCCGCGCATCACCGTCTCCACTTCCGGCAGTTCCGGCATACTCTACCCCCGGGGTCGTGCATCGCGCACCGGCCCGCTATGGTGACGCCGGCATGAGCGAACGCAACACCCACTCCCCCTCCGGGACCACCGATTTCGGCTTCCGCGAGGTGCCGCGGGAGGAAAAGGCGCATCTGGTGCGCCAGGTCTTCGACAGCGTGGCCCCGCGCTATGACCTGATGAACGACCTGATGTCGCTTGGCCTGCACCGGGTCTGGAAGCGCATCTTCGTCAATGCCATCGGCGCCAGCCCGCGGGAGACGCTGCTGGACCTGGCCGGCGGCACCGGCGACATCTCCTTCCTGGCGAAGGAGCGTGGCGCGGGGCGGGTGATCCTCTCCGATGTGAACCCCTCCATGCTGCAGGTGGCACAGGGGCGGGCGCTGGACCGGGGGCTGGCCGCCGGGCTGATGTTCCTCTGCGCCGATGCCGAGCGCCTGCCTCTGCCGGACCGCAGCGTAGAGAAGGTCTCCATCGCCTTTGGCCTGCGCAATTGCACCGACAAGCTGGCGGTGCTGCGCGAGGCACGGCGGGTGCTGCGGCCCGGCGGGCGCTTCCACTGCCTGGAATTCAGCCGGGTGGAGGTGGACCCCCTGGTGCCGATCTACGATGCCTGGTCCTTCAAGGTGCTGCCGGCGCTCGGCGCCCGCGTGGCGCATGATGCCGAGAGCTACCGGTATCTGGCCGAGAGCATCCGCATGTTTCCGGACCAGGAGAGGCTCGCCGCGATGATGCGGGAGGCAGGGCTGGAGCGTGTTTCCTGGCGCAGCCTCACCGGCGGGATCGTGGCGATCCATACTGGGTGGCGCTTCTGAGCCACCGCGCAGAGGGGGGGAAAAGCGTATGGCCGAAATCCGCGTGAAGTCCGAGATCTCCGGCTCCGTCTGGAAAATTCTGAAACAGCCCGGCGAGACGGTGGAGCGCGAGGAGCCGGTGCTGCTCCTGGAATCGATGAAGATGGAAATCCCGGTCATGGCCCCGCGCGACGGCACCGTGAAGGAGATCCGCGTGCAGGAGGGCGAGACGGTAGCGGAAGGCGATGTGGTGGCGGTGATCGCTGCCTGACGCCGCGGCGCATTGTGTCGGGCCGGCCAATCCGCAGCTCCGGGCCATCCGGCCATCGGGCATCGGGCATCGGGCATCGGACGGATCGCCTGAGGGCTTCTCGTAGCTCACTTCGAAGCAGACCGCGGAGTCGTTGAACTCACAACGATCCGCCCGTACCGGACAGGCCCCGGCATCGGCCTGATGCCGGAACAGGGGATGAAGCAGCCCTCTCCGCCAGAGCCGGACTGGCCAGCAAGGCGGAGATCAGGCCGGCGCGTCCGGGCCACGCCCCTGCAACCGGCCTGGCCGAAGCGTGTTCTGCCGGCGCAGCATGAACCGCCGGTAGTCCCGCCCACCACGCCGCGTCAGGGGACAGCCCCCATGGCGTTCCCCCAGGAGAGCTTCCGATGATCACCGCCTCCGACGCGACCCTGGCCCAGCTCTCGCTCGCCGCCTATGACGATGCGCCGGTCCTGCCGCCGGGCTTCACGGCCGCGCCGCTCCTGCTCGCGCCCGATCCAGGCGCCAGTTATGCGAATGGTGTGTATCGCGACGCGAATGGCGCCGCCCTTGCGGTGACCGGCATGCTGGACGGAGTGGAGACGCTGGTGCTGGCCTTCCGCGGCTCCGACGACCGCGCGGACTCCATCTCCAATCTCAATGACATCAATGCCGGCTACACGAATTTCCAGGATCTGGTCGCCGCGGCCGATGCCTATGCGGCGAGCGGCGCGGTGCAGCAGGTGGTGGCCACCGGCCACAGCCTGGGCGGGGCCTATGTGCAGCTCTACATGGCCACGCATCCGGACCAACTGGGCGGCGTCCCGCATCGCGGCGAAACCTTCGGCTCCCCCGGCGCGCTGCTGAATCCCGCGCCGGATGCGCGGATCGAGAATGTCATGATCGCCGACGACCCGGCGGTTTTCCTGGGCGCGCATCGCGGCGAGATCGGCGCGGCGCTGCGAGCCAATCCGCTCCTGGCCGAAGCGGCGGCGCAGCAGGTGGCGCCTGAGTTCCCCGGGCTGACGCCGCTGGATGCGCTGGCCTCCCTGCCCTTCCTGACCACGAATTACGTGAACCGCGGCACGATCGAACTGCTGCCGGGCGAGGACGGCCAGCTCGGCCCCACCGCCCCCGCCGGGCTGCTGGAGGCCGATCCATCGCGCCACCGCGCCACGCTCTATGTCGCGGAAACCGGCGAGGCCGCGGCCGGCACCCTCGCCTCGGAGACCATCCCGACGACAGGCGGGGATACGGAGGATGCCTGGTTCCGCGCCGTCTATGCGGGAGATTATTCGTCCGGCGCGAATGCCGGCGACCTGCTGCAGGGCGTGCTCGGCGGACTGGCGGACACGGATTCCGTCCTGGCCGATGCGCGGGGCCTGTTCGAGGATGCGGGGCACCGGATCGAGACCGGCTGGCATCAGCTCCTGGCCGGGGCGCAGGGCCTCGACCTGTTCTGACCGGCCGCAGCGGGCGGAGGAGCGTCAGGCCCCTTCGCCCCTCATCCTGGCAGGCGGCGGCGGACGGGTGGCGCCGCGGCCCTCTATCCGGCGAAGGGATCGCGCAGGGTGATGGTGTCGTCGCGCTCCGGGCTGGTGGAGAGCAGCACCACCGGCGCCTCCACCAATTCCTCGATGCGGCGGATGTACTTCACCGCCGCCGCCGGCAGTTCCGCATAGGAGCGGGCGCCGCGGGTGGAGCCGCTCCAGCCCTCCAGCGTCTCGTAGATCGGCTCGGCCGCAGCCTGCGCGCCCATGGCGGCGGGGAGGCGACGGTATTCCTGGCCGTGGATGCGGTAGCCGGTGCAGATCTTCAGCTCCGGCATGCCGTCCAGCACATCCAGCTTGGTCAGGGCGATGCCCTGGATGCCGCCGATCTTCACCGCCTGGCGCACCATGCAGGCATCGAACCAGCCGCAGCGGCGGCGGCGCCCGGTGACGGTGCCGAATTCATGGCCGCGATCGCCGAGGCCCTTGCCGATGTCGTCGTGCAGCTCGGTCGGAAAGGGTCCGCTGCCGACGCGCGTGGTGTAGGCCTTGGCGATGCCGAGCACCATGCCGACCGCATCCGGCCCGATGCCGGAGCCGGCCGCGGCATTCCCCGCCACCGTGTTGCTGCTGGTGACGAAGGGATAGGTGCCGTGGTCCACATCCAGCATCACCGCCTGCGCGCCCTCGAACAGCACGCGCTCGCCGGCATGGCGCGCCGCCTCCAGCCGCTCCCACACGGCTTCCGCGAAGGGCAGCAGCTTCGGCGCCCAGCCGAGCAGCTGCGCCATCAGCTCGTCCTTGGTGAATTCCGGGGCGCCGAGGCCGCGCAGCAACGTGTTGTGGTGCAGCAGCAGCTCGTCCAGCTTGCGGGAGAGCGTCTCCGGCTCCGCCAGGTCGCAGAGGCGGATGGCGCGGCGCGCCACCTTGTCCTCATAGGCCGGGCCGATGCCGCGCCCGGTGGTGCCGATGGCGCCGGCGCCGCGCGCCGCCTCCCGCGCCTTGTCGATGGCGGGGTGCAGCGGCAGGATCAGCGGCACGCTCTCGGCAATGCGCAGGTTCTGCGGCGTCACCTGCAGGCCCTGGGCCGAGACCTTGGCGATCTCCTCCAGCAGCGCCTGCGGGTCCAGCACCACGCCATTGCCGATGATGCCGAGCTTACCGCGCACCACGCCGGAGGGCAGCAGCGAGAGCTTGTAGGTCTGCCCGCCCACCACCAGCGTATGGCCGGCATTATGGCCGCCCTGGAAGCGCACGACGATGTCGGCCCGGCTGGCAAGCCAGTCCACCACCTTGCCCTTGCCCTCGTCGCCCCATTGGGCGCCGATCACGGCGACATTGGCCATGGCGTCAGTCTTCCTTCTTGATCGGAACGGCCTCGCCGTCCCGCAGGACATGGGTGCAGCGCAGAGCCTCCGGCGTATCCGCCGGGGAGAGCGCCGCCACGGTGGCAAAGCCCTGCTCGCGCAAGGCCCGCACCGCATCCTCCGCCGCGCCGGGCGGCACGAAGAGCCGCGGCCGCAGGGCAGCGGGCGGCGCCGCGCGCAGCACCGCATAGGGATAGAGGCTCATGCCCGTGGCCGGCTCGTCGCCCTGCGACAGGTAGCGGCCGCCCCGCCCCAGCTCCCCGGTGCTGCCCGGCCCGTAGAGGGTGAAGGCGACGCCCACATGGTAGCGGAAGCCACGGAACTCGACCGGATCCAGGGTGATACGCAGCCAGGGCGCCCGCGCCCGGATGGCGGCGATGACGGCGGCGGCATTGTCGGCGATGGCCCGCGCCGCTGGCGGCAGATCGGCCGCGGCCAGCGCCGCCAGCGCGCCATCCGCCGGGCCCGCGGCCTGCAGCAGCGCCGGAAGGGCGGCGGCGAGCGGCCCGGCCTCGGCCGCCAGCGCCGTCACCGCCGCGGCATCCTTGCGGTCAAGGGCGCGGATCAGGCGCTGGCCCAGCGCCGACGACACCCCTGCCGCCTCCAGCAGGGCAGGCGCCATGGTGGGCAGGGTCACGTCCAGGGAGATGTCGGGCAGGCCGATGGCGCGCAGTGCCTCCGCCGCCACCAGCGCCACCTCGGCATCGGCCGCGGCAGTGTCGCTGCCGATCAGTTCGATGCCGGTCTGCGGCAGTTGCCGCTCCGGCGCCAATTGCGTGCCGCGCACCCGCAGCACCTGGCCAGCATAGCAGAGGCGCAGCGGCCGGGCCTGGCGCACCAGCCGGGTGGCGGCGATGCGGGAAACCTGCGGCGTCATGTCGGCGCGCAGCCCCATCATCCGCTGGCTGACCGGGTCCATCAGCCGGAAGGTCTGCTCCGCCACCGCGGCGCCGGAGCCGGCCAGCAGGCTCTCCTCGAATTCCAGCAGGGGCGGCCGCACACGCTCATAGCCGTGGCCGGCGAAGACGGCCATCATCGTCTCGACCAGCGCGGCCTCGCGCTCGGCCTCGGGGGGCAGGAGATCGATCAGCCCGGCGGGCAGCAGGGCGGGATTGGGCGCGTCGTCGCTCATGGGGCACCGCTGTGTGGCAGGGGGGCGCCTGCCCCGCAAGGGCGGAAGGGCACCGGGGCCGAAAGGAAGCGGATCGCCGCGCGGACCTTGGACGGAATGGACCCGCCGCGCCAGGGCGGCCGAGCCGGGCCGGTTGCGCACCGGGGCCGGGCGGATATCCTCCGCGCCCGCTTGCCCCGGATGGATCGTGTTGCCCGTCTCCCTGGTCCTGTTCGACATGGACAACGTCCTGTGCCGCTACGACAGGACCGTCCGCATCGCCCGGCTCTCCTCTCTGACCGGGAGGAGTCCACGGGAGATCCAGGCAACGATCTGGGATGCAGGCTTCGAGGCTCTGGGGGATGCCGGGACCATCAGCGCCGAGGACTATCTCCGCGGCTTTGGCGAACGTCTCGGTCATCCCCTGACGCTTGAGGACTGGCTGGCGGCGCGGAAGGCCTCAATGGCGCCGGAGCGGGAGACGCTGGACCTGGTCCGGCAGTTGAGGGCCAGGACGCGGGTCGCGGTGCTGACCAATAACAACACCATCATCCGCGACCATATCGACAGCCTGTTGCCCGAGCTTCGCCCCCTGTTCGGGGAGGCGATCTTCACCTCCGCCGAGTTCCGGGTCGCCAAGCCTGACCCGGAGGTCTATCGCCGCTGTCTGGCCCGGCTGGGCACCAGCCCTGCCGAGACCCTGTTCGTCGATGACCTGCCGGAGAATGTGGCTGGGGCGGAGGCAGCCGGGCTCCGGGCGCACCATTTCACGGGCGCCCGGCCGCTCGCCGCAGCGCTGAAGCGCTACGGCCTGCTGTGAAGCCAGGCGCCTAGCAGCAGAACGGGAACGGCCTGTCCTGCCCACGCGGCGCATGGCGGCGGCGCTGCAGCCGGCCGAGATCGGCGAGGCGCCGGTCCAGGAACGCCATTGCCCCGGCCAGGTCCGGATCATCATCCCGCAGCCAGTAGGCGAGGGTCGCGGCATAGATCGCGCCCAGCGAGGCACGGCGGGTGTACCAGGAGAAATCGGCCGAACTGTCGCCCGCCGCATACCAGATGGCATCCACCGTCCGGGCAGCGAGGCGCACCGCCAACCCGGCATTCCAGGGCAGGGCCAGCAGGCTCATCGCCCGCCGCAGCGCCCGCTTGTGCGGGGCGAGGGCCGAGAGGCGCAGTTCCACCAGGCGCCGGATGCGGGCCGGGATACGGCGGGAGGCAAGGTCCTCCGCCGCGGCCGCGGCCTCCATGTCGCGGTCGGCGAGGTCGCTCCAGGCAGCGATGGCACCGGCCGGACCGGTGGGGAAATGGCTTTCCGCCAGCGCCGGATCCTCCCCTGCCGCGGCAAGGCCAGCGCGGATCGTGCCCCAATTCCAGCCCTGCTCGGCGGCGATGGGCAGCATGGCCCGCACCGCTGTATCGCGGATGGCGCTGCGTTCGATCATGGGGCGTTCCCTCCGCACTGGGTGCAGGCCGCACGGGCCAATTCCTCGGTGAAGCCGAACAGGGCCAGGTCGTCCATGCGCATCGGGTAGAGAATGCCGTCCAGATGGTCCGTTTCATGCTGCATGACCCGGGCCGTCAACCCTTCGGCCTCGCCCTCGACCGGCCTGCCCTCGGCATCCAGCCCGCGGAAGCGGATGCGCTTCGGGCGGGTGACGCAGCCGCGCAGGCCGGGGATCGAGAGACAACCCTCCCAGGCGCTTTCCTCCTCATCTCCCAGCGGTTCCAGCACCGGATTGATCATGGCGGAGATGCCCGGACCATTGCGCCAGACGAAAAGGCGGAGCGGCACATGCACCTGCGGCGCGGCCAAGCCGATTCCCTGCGCGTCCTGCATCGTTTCCGCCATGTCGGCGATCAGCCGCCGGATCTCGGGTGCCGTGGGGTCGGCAACCGGCTCGGCCTCGCGCAGCAGGACCGGGTGGCCCATGCGGGCGATCTTCAGGATGGCCATGTATGTCTCCGCGCCAATTTCGGGCCAAGGTGCAATGGGCGGTAGTTAGGCAGGCCGGGGCGGAACCGCGAGGGCTTCCGGCGGCCTGCCCGATCGTGCTAAGGAGCACCTCTCCGCGCCAGATGGGGACGGCGCGCGGGGTTCGGGCAACCGGACCCTGCGGAACCGTGCACCCTGGTGCGGCGATTCGTGTCTGTCCCTTCCCACTACGACAGGAGGTTGAACCGCGTGCAAGTCGTCGTCCGTGACAACAACATTGATCAGGCGCTGAAGGCGCTCAAGAAGAAGCTGCAGCGCGAGGGTGTGTTCCGCGAAATGAAGCTCCGCCGGCACTATGAGAAGCCGTCCGAGCGTCGCGCCCGCGAGGCCGCCGAGGCCGTCCGCCGGGCCCGCAAGGTCGAGCGCAAGCGGCTGGAGCGCGAGGGCTTCTGAGCCCTGTCCGGCCGCCGTCACGGCAGGCCAGAGCTTTCCGCAGGTAACCGCGGCGCGGGGCTACCCGCGGGCCGCGGTTTCGCGTTTTCAGGTCCGGTAACTTTCCCGGCCCTTCGGCCCCCTGCCCGGATTCACGGGGCGCATCCCCGCCCTTCGGTCCGGGCCGCGTTCTGGCGCGGCCACGGTCGGACCGAAACCGAATCGGTCAGGGCTCGATCACCCGCTCCTCCACCGCCGCCCTGGCCATCGCCGCCGGGTCGAGACTGACGCCGAGGCCCGGCCCCGTCGGCAGGTCCAGCATGCCCTCCCGCACCACGAATGCGGGCTCCACCACGTCATGTTTCAGCCAGACCGCTCCGCAATCGGTGGCGCGCGTCACCTGGGCATGGGCGGCAGCGAGGTGGAGGTTGGCGGCGGTGGCGATCCCCGTCTCAAAGAGGGAATGCAGCGCCACCTCCACGCCGAAGAGCGCGGCGGTGGCAGCCATGTCGCGCCAGCCCTCGATGCCGCCCCACATGAAGAGATCCGCCAGCCAGACATCGGCGCAGGGCTGACGTACCGCAGGCGCGATGTGATCAGGTTGGATCACCGCCATGTTGGTGGCGACCGTCATGCCGGTGGCGCGGCGCAGGCGCCACAGCCCTTCCCGGTCGTCGCAGGGGTCCTCCAGCCATTCCGGGGCGTGGGGGCGCAGCGCCTCGGCCAGTTCCACAGCGCGGGCAGTGGGCCAGGCGGCGTTGGGGTCGATGCGGATGGCGGCCTCCGGGCCGAGGGCGCGGCGCAGCTCCGCCATGGCCGCCACGTCCCAGCTCACATCCGCCCCGGCGCTCTTGTACTTGAAGGCGCGGAAGCCGTGGCGGGCTGCGAGGGCGGCGGCCTGCTCGCCCAGCGCCGCAGCCTGGCCGTGGTCGCGGTAGATGGCGGCGATCTCGGCACGGCTGGCCGGCCGGTCCAGCGCCACGGCCGGCAGCGGGCAGGCCAGCGGGATGCGCTGGCGCACCGCGCCGCCGAGCAGCGCCGCGAGCGGCCGATCCAGCGCCTTGCCGGCGATGTCCCACAGCGCCAGTTCCAGCCCGGCATAGGCGGACCAACCGATGCGGCCGTTCCGGTTGTCGAAGACGCCGCGGCCGAAGCTCTGGCGGAAGCCCTGCCGGTCCGCTGCATCCCGGCCGAGCAGCGTGCGCGCCAGGCGGGCCGTCTGGGCGAAGCACTCGGCATAGCCCAGCGTCTCGCCGAGGCCGGTGAGGCCGGACTCCGTCTCCACCTCGATCACCGTGCGCTCGGTGGCGTCCATCACATACATCGAGGAGACATAGACCATGCCGAGCGGCAGCCGGACACGGCGCAGCCGGATGCGTCGGATGGTGCCGGGGCGACGCATCATGGCGTCTCCTCCTGCCAGCCGAAGCCGGGCGCGGCGGAATCCGGCTGCCAGGGCAGCGCGGCGTAAAGGGGCCGGTGGCGCAGCCAGGGCAGCGCGGCCCGAAGCTGCGCCGCGCCGGCGACCGCGGCCGGATGCGGCGCCGGAGCCAGGGCCAGTTCCACCTGGAAGGCGCGCGCCGCCGCCGCCAGGCGCCGCACCGCGCCCGGCCCGCCCGCCGCGACCGGATCGGCGAGAAGCAGCAGGGTCGCGGGATCGAGCAGCGCCTGCCGCAGCGCCGCGGCATTGGTGGGCAGCCAGGTGGCGCCGCGCGGCAGCGGCCCCTCCGGCGAGGTGACGGGCGCGGATAGGGGCGGGGCCGCGCCGAGCAGCAGCG
>CALGVL010000096.1 GCA_937930165.1 uncultured Acetobacteraceae bacterium | reverse complement strand
ATCCAGCCTGCCTTCGTCATCGCCTGGTCCACTTGGCGACGATGTCACCAGGCCATGGCAAAGCAGGCCCATCTCAACCAAAGCGTGCAACTGTAATGCTAGGCTACATCCTGCGTAAGTCTCGGCGTAGACACCTCCGGTTCGCCATCCACGGCCTCGGTCAGGCAATAGCCAACCTGATGCACGTTCTTCAGGACAAGCGCGTCGCCCAGCGAGAGCCGTAGCCGCGAGATGACCACGCGGAGCGAGGCGAGATGCTTGCTGTCGCAGGGGCGTTGCAGGCCGCTGGCGATCTCCGCATAGGTCATCACCCGGCCACGGTTCCGGGCCAGAAGGACCAAGAGCTCCCACTCCATGGCGGTCAACTCAATCGGCCGGCCGGCAACCTTGGCCGTCCGGGCCCCGAGCTGCAGTTCGAGTTCTCCAACGACTAGGCGGTCCGCGCCGTAGGTGGCCTCTGAAGTCGGCCAGCGCCGCAGGGCAGATCGAATCCTGGCAAGCAATTCGCCAGCAGAGAACGGTTTAACAATATAATCGTCAGCGCCAAAATCGAGCGCTAGGATCTTCTCGGCTTCGGCGTCCCGCGCCGTCAGGACGACAATCGGCACTCGTGAACTAGCGCGTAGCGCCAGAATAACCTGTTTCCCATCCTGGTCAGGAAGCGCGAGGTCGAGAATCACCGCCGCTGGCCGGACCTGGGCGACCCATCGCAATCCGTCGCTGCCGGTTGCCGTGGAGACTGGATGGAAGCCGGCGGCGGCGAGGACACGGCTCAGAGCGTCCCGTGCTGCCGGATCGCTGTCGATGACGATCACCGTCGGTCGGTGATAGCTCATCGGCAAGTACAGCCGGTTGGCACCCGCCGGTTCAGCGCCGCGCCGTGCCGGTGCCGGGGGATCGGCCCCAGCCGCGACCGCATCGCTGCCAGGCGGCCCGTACCGGGCATGTCGCGGTGCCCCGATCCTGGCGTGCCAAGCACCCCGCCGTTCCGCCGGCCGATGGCGATCGGCAAGGACAACCTGCGGTCGGTCTGGGCGGGCGGGATGGCGGCCTTGGCCGGCATGCGGTCCTTTGGCGTGGCAGGTTGCGCGAGTTCAGCAGCCCATAGCAAAGCCCCGCGCTTTCCTCAATGTCTCGATCCGACGCACGCGATGAAGCGGCGCCGGCGGTGCGCCGGGTCCGCGTGGTGCCGGCCTGTGGCAGTTCCTGTCGGAGGGTCCCAGGCGTGACGCGCCGGCGTGCAGGGTCCGGCCCGTGCTGCCTTGCTGTGCGGTGTGCAGGAGCGACCGGCACGGCGCTTGCTATGCTCGGGCCGGTCACATCCGGCAATCCATCTTGACCCTGTACAGACTTGCCTGGCGCGTATCGAAGCGACTACCGGAGGGCCCATGCCTGCCGCCGCCATCATCCTCGCCGCCGGCCTCGGGACCCGCATGCGCTCCGCCCTGCCGAAGGCGCTGCACCCGATCGCCGGGCGCCCCATGCTCAACCACCTGATCGCTGCCTGCGAGCAGGTCTTCGATCGCATCCTGGTGGTGGTCGGCCCCGGCATGCCGGCACTGGAGAAGGCCGCCGCGCCGCACCCGACGGTGGTGCAGGCGGAGCGGCTCGGCACCGGGCATGCCGCGCTGCAGGCAGCGCCGCTGCTGGGCGACTTCGCCGGGGATGCGGCGGTGCTCTATGCCGACAACCCGCTGATCTCGGTGGCGACGCTGCGCGCCCTGCTGGCCCGCCGGGCGGAGGCCGGGCTGGCGCTGCTGGCCATGCGCCCGGCCGATCCGGGCCACTACGGCCGGGTAGTGCGGGATGCGGCGGGCGATGTGGCCCGCATCGTCGAATGGGCGGATGCGAGCGCGGCGGAGCGGGAAATTCCCCTCTGCAATGCCGGCGTGGTCTGCGCCCCGGCCCGCGACCTGTTCCGCTGGCTGCGGGAGGTGCGCAACGACAATGCCAAGGGCGAGTACTACCTGACCGACATCGTCGCCCTGGCCCGCGCCGAGGGGTGCCGCGTGGTGGCCGAGGAAGCGCCGGAAGCGGAGCTGCGCGGCATCAACAGCCGCGCCGAACTGGCGGCGGCCGAGGCAGGTGCCCAGGCGGAGCTGCGCGCGGCGGCGATGCAGGGCGGCGCCACGCTGATTGCGCCTGAGACGGTGTTCCTCTCCTGGGATACGCGACTCGGCCAGGATGTAACGATCGGGCCGAATGTCGTCTTCGGCCCCGGCGTGGTGGTGGAGGATGGGGTGGAGATCCGCGCCTTCAGCCATCTGGAAGGCTGCACGGTGCGCCGCGGCGCCGTCATCGGCCCCTTCGCCCGGCTGCGCCCGGGGACCGAGGTGGGACGCGGCGCGCATGTCGGAAATTTCGTGGAACTGAAGGCGGCGGTGCTGGGCGAAGGCGCCAAGGCCAATCACCTGACCTATCTGGGCGATGCGGCGATCGGCGCGGGCGCGAATATCGGCGCCGGCACCATCACCTGCAACTACGACGGCATCCACAAGCACCGCACCGAGATCGGCGCCGGTGCCTTCATCGGCAGCGACACGGCGCTGGTGGCGCCGGTGAAGGTCGGCGCCCGGGCGCTGGTCGCGGCCGGAAGCGTGGTGACGGAGGACGTGCCGGAGGATGCGCTGGCCATCGCGCGCGGCCGGCAGGTGAACAAGCCGGGACGGGGTTTCAGCGGAAAGGGCAAACGCTGATGTGCGGCATCGTCGGAATCGTCGGCAAGGCGGAGGCGGCCCCCCTGTTGCTGGAGGCGCTGCGCCGGCTGGAATATCGCGGCTATGACAGCGCTGGCATCGCCACGCTGGTCAACGGCCATATCGACCGGCGGCGGGCGGAGGGGAAGCTCTCCAACCTGGCGGCGGTGCTGGAGCGGTCGCCACTCACCGGCACCACCGGCATCGGCCATACCCGCTGGGCGACGCATGGCGCGCCGACCGAGCGCAACGCGCATCCGCACAGCACCAGCCGGGTCAGCGTGGTGCATAACGGCATCATCGAGAACCATGCCGAGCTCCGCGCCGAGCTGGAGGCGAAGGGCGCGGTCTTCGAGACCGAGACGGATACCGAGACCTTCGTCTGCCTGGTGGACTGGTATCTCTCACAGGGCGCGGAGCCGAAGGAGGCCTTTGCCGCGGCGCTGAAGCGGGTGCATGGCGCCTTCGCCCTCGCCGCCATCTTCGCCGGCCATCCACGCATGCTGATGGCGGCGCGGCAGGGTGCGCCGCTGGCGGTGGGCTATGGCGAGGGCGAGATGTTCGTGGGCTCGGATGCCCTGGCGCTGGCCCCGCTGACCCGGCGCATCGCCTATCTGGAGGAGGGCGACTGGGCGGTCGTCACCGATACGGGCGCAGAGTTCTACGACGCCCAGCACCGGCCGGTGGAGCGGGAGATCCGCCTCACGGCCCTCTCCGGCGCGGTGACCGGCAAGGGCAACTACCGGCACTTCATGGAGAAGGAGCTGCACGAGCACCCGGCGGTGCTGGGCGACACGCTGCGGCAGTATCTCGACCCCAAGACACTGGAGGTGCGGCTGCCGCGCCTGCCCTTCGATCCGGCCAAGCTGCCGCGCCTGACCATCAGCGCCTGCGGCAGCGCCTTCCTGGCCGGGCTGGTCGGGCGCTACTGGATCGAGCAACTGGCGCGGCTGCCAGTGGATGCGGATGTGGCGAGCGAGTTCCGCTACCGCGACCCGCCCCTGCCCGAGGGCGGCGGCGCCATCCTGGTGAGTCAGTCGGGCGAGACCGCCGACACCCTGGCGGCGCTGCGGCTGCTGCGGCAGGGCGGGCAGAAGGTGCTCTCCGTGGTGAATGTCCCGGAAAGCTCCATGGCGCGGGAGAGCGATGCGGCGGTGCTGACGGTGGCGGGGCCGGAGATCGGCGTCGCCTCGACCAAGGCCTTCACCGCGCAGCTTGCGGTGCTGGCCTGCCTGGCCATCGGCTTCGGCCGGGCGCGGCGGGAGCTGACCACCCTGGATGAGGGCAATCTCACCCAGGCGCTGCTGGAGGTGCCCGGCAATGCCGCGGCGATCCTGGAGAAGGACGCGCAGCTCCGGGAGCTGGCGGCGGAGGTGGCGAAGGCGCGGGACGTGCTGTTCCTCGGCCGCGGGCCGCTCTACCCGATCGCGCTGGAGGGTGCGCTGAAGCTGAAGGAGATCAGCTACATCCATGCCGAGGGCTATGCCGCCGGGGAGATGAAGCACGGGCCGATCGCGCTGATCGATTCCAGCGTGCCGGTGATCGCGCTCTGTCCGAGCGGGCCGCTCTTCGAGAAGACGGCGAGCAACCTGCAGGAGGCGGCGGCGCGCGGCGGTCGGATCATGGCCTTCACCGATGCGGACGGGGCGGCGCCGCTGTCGCGCTTCGCCGAGCGGGTGATCGAGCTGCCGAAGGTTGGCCCCTTCTCCACCCCGATCCTCTACGCCATCCCGGTGCAGCTGCTGGCCTATCACGTCGCCGTGCTGAAGGGCACGGATGTGGACCAACCGCGCAACCTGGCAAAGAGCGTGACGGTGGAGTGACAGCGCCGATGACGGGGCGGCGGCCGGCGCGGTGACAGCCGGCCCCGGCGGACCTATCTTCCGGCTATCGGATGGAGGGACGCCATGCTGGACGTCACGACGAAGCTGCCGCTGAAGGACCCGGACCTGTTCCGCCAGGCCAATTACATCGGCGGCAAATGGGTACAGGCGGATAGCGGCAAGACCATCGCCGTGCGCAACCCCGCGAATGGCGAGGTGATCGGCGAAGTTCCTGCCATGGGCGCCGCCGAGACTCGCCGCGCCATCGAGGCGGCGCATGCCGCCTTCCCCGCCTGGCGCGCCATGCTGGCCAAGGAGCGCTCCGCCATCCTGCGCCGGCTGAACGACCTGATGCTGGCGAATGCCGACGACCTCGCCGCCATCATGACCGCCGAGCAGGGCAAGCCGCTGGCGGAGAGCAAGGGCGAGATCGCCTATGCCGCCAGCTTCATCGAGTGGTTCGCCGAGGAAGGCAAGCGCATCTACGGCGACACCATTCCGCAGAACGCCAAGGGCCGGCGGATCATCGTGACGAAGGAGCCGATCGGCGTCTTCGCCGCCATCACGCCCTGGAACTTCCCGGCGGCGATGATCACCCGCAAGACCGGGCCGGGCTGGGCCGCGGGCTGCACCGGGGTGATCCGCCCGGCCTCGCAGACGCCATTCAGC
Organism: uncultured Acetobacteraceae bacterium; assembly: GCA_937930165.1. Taxonomy (GTDB): domain Bacteria; phylum Pseudomonadota; class Alphaproteobacteria; order Acetobacterales; family Acetobacteraceae; genus CALGVL01. Next base: position 591 of record CALGVL010000096.1, on the reverse strand, counting down.
GCGCTGGCGATCGCGGTGCTGGCGGAGCGCGCGGGCATGCCGCCGGGCGTGTGCAACGTCATCACCGGACCGTCCGGCGAGACGGGCAAGGAACTCACCTCCAACCCGCTGGTGCGCAAGCTGACCTTCACCGGCAGCACGGAGGTCGGGCGCATCCTGCTGGCGCAATGCGCGCCGACCATCAAGAAGACCTCGATGGAGCTGGGCGGCAATGCGCCCTTCATCGTCTTCGACGATGCCGACCTGGACGCGGCGGTGCAGGGCGCCATGGCGTCCAAGTACCGCAACACCGGCCAGACCTGCGTCTGCGCCAACCGCATCCTGGTGCAGGACGGCGTCTATGATGCCTTCGCGGAGAAGCTGAAGGCGGCGGTCGAGGCGCTGAAGGTCGGCGACGGCATGGAGCCCGGCGTCACCCAGGGGCCCCTGATCAATGCCGATGCCGTGGCGAAGGTGGAGGAGCACATTGCCGATGCGGTGAAGAAGGGCGCGAAGATCGTCACCGGCGGCAAGCGCCACCCGCGCGGCGGCAATTTCTTCGAGCCGACCATCCTGGCCAATGTCCCGCATGAGGCGGTGATCTTCACCGAG
>CALGVL010000095.1 GCA_937930165.1 uncultured Acetobacteraceae bacterium | reverse complement strand
AGCAGAAGACGGCATACGAGATTGGTCAGTGACTGGAGTTCAGACGTGTGCTCTTCCGATCTATTCCCGCGGGCCGGATCGCGCCACGCCGCCGGCGAACCGGATCGCCTCCCATGCGCTGTTCCCGGCGAATTCGTATCGGTGTCTGCCCATGCCGCGACTCTCCCTCACCTACCTGATCCCGGTGCTCCTCTTCGTCTCCACCATCGCCCTGTTCGTCCATGGATGGACCAGGTCGGCACCGGAGCCCGCAGCCCCCGCCGCCACGGTTGCCACGGGCGGGGGGGCCAGCGCTGTGCCTGCGCCCGGTAGCGCCGAGAGCCCAGCCCCGGCCGCCGCGCCGGCACAATCCGACCAGGGCGGCTGATCCCGCCGCCCGCAGGACTCTGCTAGCCTGCCGCCGGATGCAGGGGGAGTCGCGGGCATGGCCTTCGTGGTGGCGGTGGCGCAGCAGAAGGGCGGCGCCGGAAAATCGACCGTTGCCGCCAACCTCGCCGCCACCCTGGCCGCGGAGGGACACCGGGTCGCCCTGCTGGACACCGATCCACAGCAGAGTCTCGCCCGCTGGAATGCGGAGCGGCAGAAGCAGGGCCCCCGCGCCACCCCGCTGGCCTTCGAGCAGCCTTCCGGCTGGCGCGTCCCCGCGGCGCTGGACCGGCTGCGGCGGGCTCAGGATTTCGTCATCCTGGACACGCCGCCGCATGCCGAGACCGAGGCCAAGCTGGCGATCCGCGGCGCCGACCTGGTGCTGATGCCCTTGCAGCCCTCCCCCGCCGATCTCTGGGCCAGCGCCGCCACGCTAAAGCTGGCAGCGGAGGAGCGGCGCCGGGTGGCGGCACTCCTGAACCGGGTGCCGGCGCAGGGAAAGTTGCGGGAGCGGATCATCGCTGACCTCGCCCGCCAGGGCGTGCCGGTGCTGGAGCCGGTGCTCGGCAACCGCGCGCATTTCGCCAGCGCCTTCCTCGACGGGCTGGCCGTGACGGAGGCGGCGCCGCGCAGCCCGGCGGCGGCCGAGATGCGGGCCCTCGCCGCGGCGATCCGCGGGCTGGCGGGCGGCTGACTCGCTGGGCCAGAGGGTGCACCGCAGCCTGCGGATGACGGACGGAAGGATGGATGATGCTCGGCAATCTGCTTTACATGCTGCATCTGCTCGGCGCGGTGCTCTGGGTCGGCGGCATGGCCTTCGCGCTGCTGGCGCTGCGGCCGGCAATGGCGGCGCTGGAGCCGCCACAGCGCCTGGCGCTGCATGAGGGCGTGCTGCGCCGCTTCTTCCTGATCGTCTGGCACGCCATGCCGGTACTGCTGCTGACCGGCTGGGCGCTGGTCTTCGGCTGGTTCGGCGGCTTCCGCGGCACCGGCTGGCACGTCCATGTGATGCATCTCACCGGGCTGGTCATGGCCGCGATCTTCGTGGCGCTCTTCATCGGACCCTGGAGGAAATTCCGGGCGGCGATGGCGGCCGCGGATCGTAACCGCGCAGCAATGGCGATGGACCGCGTCCGGCAACTGGTGTTCATCAACCTGGTGCTCGGGCTGCTCACCGTGGCGGTGGCGGCCTGGGGCCGCTTCGGCGGCTAGGAAAAGGGCGGATGGGCACCGACGACATCGAGATCAGCGAGGACGAATTCCCGGAACTGGAGGCCGTGGCCGCCATCCAGCGCGGGCTGCACGCCTTCAACCAGGAAATGGGCGGCCCCTATGACCGGGAGCCGGTGACGGTGCTGGCGCGGGACGGTTCCGGCACGGTCAAGGGCGGGCTGCTCGGCCTCACCTACTGGAACTGGCTGTTCATCGACTGGCTCTGGCTGGCCCGCGACATCCGGGGCCATGGCCTCGGCAGCAAGCTGCTGGAGCGGGCGGAGGCGATCGCCCGCGACCGCGGCTGCACCGATGCCTATACCGACACCTTCAGCTTCCAGGCCCCAGGCTTCTGGACCCGGCATGGCTATGTGGAATTCGGCCGGCTGGACGGCATGCCGCCCGGCCACAGCCGCATCTGGTTCCGCAAGAAGCTCTGAGCCTTCCGATCGCCCGATGCCTTAGGCAGAGGCGTGAACCGGCCGGCAAGAGACAAGCCCCGGCCTCCGCCACCGCTTGTGCCGCCGCCCCGGGCGGGCAAGGAATGGCCAGAGCCAACAGACGGGAGAGACTCCATGAAGGCAGCCGTCGTCACCGAATCCGGCGTGCAGGTGAAGGATGTACCGGAGCCGAAGCCCGGTCCGGGCGAGGTCCTGGTCCGGGTCCGCGCCAGCGGGCTGAACCGCGCCGATCTCGGCGTCGCCGCCGGGCATATGCATGGCCGGATGGGCGGACCGGGGACCATCCTCGGCCTGGAATTCGCCGGGGAGGTGGTGGAGGTCGGCGCCGAGGTGCCGGACAGCGTGAAGCCCGGCGACCGGGTGATGTGCTCCGGCAGCGGCGGCTATGCCGAATATGCAGTGGCGGATTGGGGCCGCGTCTCGCCGGTGCCGGACAGCAACATGTCCTGGGAGCAGGCGGCAACCCTGCCGATCGCCCTGCAGACCATGCATGACGCCGTGGTGACGAATGGCCGCCTGACCGCGGGCGAGAGCGTGCTGATCCAGGGCGCCAGCTCCGGCGTCGGGCTGATGGGCATGCAGATCGCCAAGCTGATGGGCGCGAAGCTGGTGCTCGGCAGTTCCACCAATGCGGAGCGACGGGCGAGGCTGAAGGAATTCGGCTGCGACCTGGCCATCGACACCAGCCAGCCGGACTGGCCGGACAAGGTGCTGGAGGCCACCGGCGGCAAGGGCGTGGAGCTGATCGTGGATCAGGTTTCGGCCAGCGTCGCCAATGGCAACCTGAAATGCTGCGCCATCCTCGGCCGCATCGTGAATGTCGGGCGGCTGGGCGGTGCCAGGGGCGAATTCGACTTCGACCTGCATGCGCTGCGCCGCATCAGCTATATCGGCGTCACCTTCCGCACCCGCTCGGTGGAGGAGGTGCGGGAGATCAACCGCCGCATGCGCGCCGATCTCTGGGCTGCGCTTGAGGCGGGCAGGCTGCATCTGCCGATCGACCGGACCTTCCCGCTGGCCGAGGCGCCGGAGGCCCTGGCGCATATGCGGGCCAACCGGCACTTCGGGAAGATCGTTCTGCTTCCCTGAAGATGATCCGCGCCGGGGATCAGCGCCGGATCCCCAGCGCCACCTCGCGATGCCAGATATACAGGCCGGAGGCGACCAGCACCGCGATCCCGGCGAAATCCCAGAGGTCCGGCAACTCGCCCCAGACCAGCACGCCCATCAGCGTGGTCCAGAGGATGGCGGAGTATTCGAAGGGGGCGAGCAGGGTCGCCTCGCCGCGCCGGTAGCCTTCGGTCATCAGCACTTGGGCCAGGGCGGAAACCGCGCCGGTGCCGATCAGCAGTGCCCATTGCGCCGGCGTCGGCGCGACCCAGACCGGGATGCTGGCCAGGCCGGAGACCAGCGCCGCGCCAATGGCGAACCAGAGGACGATGGTGACGCCCTGCTCCCCCGCCTCCCCCATGCGGCGGATGCTGATCATGGCGAGCGCCCAGCCGAGGGCGCCCATCAGTACCATCAGCATGCCGGCAATCTGGCCGCCGCCTCCCGCGCCGGGCTGCGCCATGATGAGCACGCCGCAGAAGCCGACCAGCACGGCGGCGCCGCGCCGCGGCCCCACCCTTTCCCCGAGCAGCGGGATGGAGAGCAGCGTCAGGAAGAGCGGCATGGTGAAGCCGAGCGCCGTCACCATGGCCAGAGGCAGTACCGCATAGCCGTAGAAGGCACCGGCCATGCCCATCAGCCCAGCCGCGGTGCGTGCCGCATGCATCAGGGGATTGCTGGTGCGCAGCGCCGCCCAGCCCCCATGCCGCCAGAGCAGGGGCAGCAAGGCGGGAATGGCAAAGAGGTTGCGGCAGAAGATCACTTGCACCAGCGGAATGGCACCATCCAGCGCCTTCACGAAGGCCGCGGCGACGCTGAAGACCCCGGCCGCGCCGAGAATCATCAGCACGGCGCGGCGGGTTCGGTCCCGGCGCAGCCGCTCGGCGGCATGGTCCGGGGCCGGGGGGCGCGCGGGCGGCCCGGCGATGGGCTGGGGGTCCATGGACGGCATTCCGATACGAGGCTAGGGTCCGCGACGCATGAAGGCCAGACCAGCAAAGGCGCCGCCGATCCCGGCGCATCCCGGGCTCACGGTGCTGGCGGATGAGGTGGTCTGGGAAGGCCGCTTCCCGCTCCAGCGCGTGCAGTTCCGCTACACCCGCTTCGACGGAACCCCCTCCCGCGAGCTGACATGGGAGCTCTGGCGACGAGGCCGCGGCTGCGCCGTGCTGCCCTATGACCCGGTCGCCGACGCGGTGGCGCTGATCGAACAGTTTCGCCTGCCGGTCCTGGCCGCCGGCCTGCCGCCGGTGATGACCGAATGCCCGGCCGGGCTGCTCGAACCCGGCGAGGATCCGGAGGCCGCGGCCCGGCGCGAGATCGAGGAGGAGACGGGCCTAAGGCCCGGCCGGTTCGAGACGATCGGCCGCTACATGCTGATGCAGGGCGGCTGCGACGAGTTGATGTTCTACTACGCCGCCCAGGTCACGCTGCCGGCCCCAGGCGCGGCCGGGAACCATGGCTTGGCGGCCGAGGGCGAGGATATCCGCGTCATCGTCCTGCCGGCGGCGGAGGCCTTCGCCCTGCTCGATGCCAACCGGATCCAGAACGTGACCGCCGCCGTCTGCCTCTACTGGCTGCGTCAGAACCGGGAGAGGCTGCGGCGGGAATGGAAGTGAGAGCGATGCCGACCGACCTTCTCTTCCGTGAGGATGCCTATGCTACCGAATGCACCGCCCGCGTGATCGGCGCCGGGCCGGAGGGCGTGCTGCTGGACCGCACCGTCTTCTACGCCCAGGCCGGTGGTCAGCCGGGGGATGCCGGGGTGCTGCGCTGGGATGGCGGCGAGATGCCGGTTGCCAAGGCAGTGAAGGGGCCGGATGACACCGTGCTGCACCTTCCGGCGGAAGGCGCGGCCCCGCCGCCGGTCGGTGCGGAGGTGGTGGCGCAGCTCGACTGGGCCCTGCGGCACCGGCACATGCGGATGCACACCTCGCTGCATCTGCTGTGCAGCCTGATCCCCGGCGCCGGCGTGACCGGCGGGCAGATCGGCGCCGACCGCTCACGGCTGGATTTCGACCTCGCCGCCCCGCCGGCCAAGGAATGGCTGACGGAGCAACTGAATGCGCTGATCGCCGCCGACCATCCGGTGGGCGAGCAGTGGATCACCGAGGCGGAGCTGGATGCGAATCCCGGCCTGGTGCGGACCCTCTCGGTGCAGCCGCCGCGCGGCGCCGGCCGCATCCGGCTGGTGCGAATCGGCGATGCGGCGGCCCCGGTCGATCTGCAGCCCTGCGGCGGGACGCATGTGCGCCGCACCGGCGAGATCGGCCGGGTCGAGGTGACGAAGCTGGAGAACAAGGGCAAACAGAACCGTCGCGTCTATATCGTGCTGGCTGGGGAGTGAGCGCCATGGACAACCTGGTCTCGACGGAATGGCTGGCCGCGGAACTCGGCAAGCCGGATCTGGTGGTGTTCGACTGCTCCACCTACCTGCCGAATGAGCCGGGCAATGCGCATGACGGATTCCGCAAGGCGCATATCCCCGGCGCGCTGCTCTTCGACATTGACCGGATCGCCGATCCCGATACCGACCTGCCGCATATGATCCCGACGCCGGGGCGCTTCGCGAAGATGGTCGGCGCGCTCGGCGTCTCCAATGCGACGCGGGTGGTGTTCTACGACCAGCACGGCCTGCGCTCCTCCGCCCGCGGCTGGTGGATGATGCGCCTCTTCGGGCATGAGAATGCCGCGGTGCTGGATGGCGGCCTGCCGAAATGGATCCGGGAGGGCCGGAAGGTCGAAACCGGCGACGCCCCTGCCCCGGCCCCCGCCACTTTCATCCCCGATTTCCGCGCCGAGCGGGTGAAGGGCATCGGCGACATCAAGCGCATCATCCGCCAGGGGGGCGGTGCGGCGCTGATCCTGGATGCCCGCGCCAGGGGGCGGTTCGATGGCACCGCGCCGGAGCCCCGCCCCGGCCTGCCGAGCGGCCATATGCCGGGGGCGGCGAATCTCCCCGCCACCGAATTGCTGAACCCCGACCTGACCATGAAGGACCCGGCCACCCTGCGCCGCATGTTCGAAGCGGTGGGGGTGGAGGCCGAACAGCCGGTCGTCACCTCCTGCGGCACCGGCGTCACCGCCTGCGCCCTGGCCCTCGGCCTGGTGCGGGCTGGCTTTCCTGAACCCGCCGTCTATGACGGCTCCTGGACCGAATGGGCCGGACGGCCCGAAACTCCGAAGGTGACTGCCTGATGCCCGACGATTCCGCGTCCAAGCCCCCCACCCTGGGCTTCGCCACCCGGATGAGCCATGCCGGCCGTGCCGGGACGCGGGTGCATGGCTTCGTGAATCCGGGGGTCCATCGCGGCTCCACCGTGCTCTTCCCGAATTGCGAGGCGCGGCGCGAGAGCGCGAAGCACCGCTTCGAGCAGTTCATGACCTATGGCACCCAGGGCGGACCGACCCACTACGCCCTGGAGGACGTCATCGCCGAGATCGAGGGTGGCACGCGCAGCCTGATCGTCGGCACCGGCCTCGCCGCCGTGGTGGTGCCGTTGCTGGCCTATCTGAAGGCGGGCGACCACTGCCTGGTGCCGGACAGCGTCTACGGCCCGACACGCAACCTCTGCGACACGCTGCTGAAGGGCTGGGGCGTCGAGACCACCTATTACGACCCCACGGTGGACGAGGCCGGAATGCGCGCCCTGATCCGCCCGAACACGAAGGTTGTCTATACGGAAAGCCCCGGCAGCCACACCTTCGAGGTGCAGGACATTCCCGCCATCGCCCGCGCCGCCCATGCCGCGGGGGCGAAGGTGCTGATGGACAACACCTGGGGCATCCACCACTTCAAGCCTTTCGCGCATGGGGTGGATGTCTCGATCCAGGCACTCACGAAGTATGTCGGCGGGCATTCCGACATCCTGCTCGGCAGCGTCACGGTGAATGACGAGGCCGACTGGCTGGTGGTGCGCGGCGCCGCCTCAACGCTCGGCCAGTATGCCTCCCCGGACGATGTCTGGCTGGCGCTGCGCGGCGTGCGCACCATGGCAGTGCGGCTGCAGCGGCA
>CALGVL010000094.1 GCA_937930165.1 uncultured Acetobacteraceae bacterium | reverse complement strand
GGTTCCGGCGATTGGGCTGGCGGAGCAGGCGGCGCCTCGGGCGCTTCAGGCGCAGGTGCCGGATCGGGCTCGGCCGGCCGGCCCTCGGCGGCCTGCCGCTTGCGACGGGACCAGCGGGAGAGGAAGCCTTCCTCCCGGTCGCTCATCCCTGCTGCCCCTCCCCTGGCCGCCGGCGGCCCAGCGCCTCGGGGTTGGCGCGGTCGCGGCGGCGCTTGTGGAAGACGCGCTCGACATGGTGCTGCGCCACGAAGGCTTCGGTCGCGGCGCGCAGGCCGGGCGGCATGGGCAGGGATTCCAGCAGGTCGGCGCCACTATCGGCGTAGAGTTCCGCCTCTCCCGCATCCACGGTGACGGTGTGCAGCGCCATGCCGGGCGAGGACTCGCAGGGGCGCAGCACCACCCAGATGCGTGGCGGATCCGCCATCAGGTTATCGCGGTAATTCGGCGTATCCGTGGGGTAGAGCACGACCTCGGCATGGCCCGCCAGGAACAGGGTGCGCCCCTCCGCCTCGCGCAGCACGGTCCAGGCGGGCAAGTCGGGCGCCTCCTCCAGCACCTCCACCGCGCGCCAGGACCATTCGGCCCAGGGGGTGGAGCCGGGGCGGCGCTCGGCCAGGACGGCGACTGGGATGCGGATGGTGCCGGGGACTTCCAGCCTGCTCATGCGCCGGCCTCCTTCGGGATCAGCGGCAGGCCGGTGGCGAGGTTCTGCGGCTTGGCCCGCACCCGCTGCGCCGCATCCATGGCCAGCGCCAAATAGACCGGCCGCCCCCGGACCCGCGGCAGCACGCGCGCCGAATCGGCGAATTCCAGCACGCCGAGCCAGAGGATTCGCGCCAGCCGCTCCTGCCTCACCTTCTTGCCCTGCCAGAGATCATTGGCGATGGCCGTCGCCTCCGCATCCAGCCCGACATGCCAGGTCCATTGCGAATCCTCGATCACCGGGACGGGACGGATGGAGACGCTCTCGCCGATGACATGGGCGATGAAGCGCTCCAGCGCCCGCGCCAGGCCGAGCTGGCCCGGCCGCCCCTCGGCGATGTCCAGCGCCAGGTCATGCGCGTCGGAACGTGCCACATAGCCGGGCGCAAGCGCTTCCGAGAGCACCTCCAGCTCCACCTCCCGCGGCTTCGCCCCGGCCTCGGTCAGCAGCCGGCCGAGATTGCCGAGATCGCCGTCGCCGGCGCGGGCATCCAGATACTCCTCATCCGCCAGCAGCAGGGCGCCGGGATGGATGGCGGCGCGCTGCGGGCGGAACAGGATCTCGGCAGCGCGCAGGGTGAAGGCGTCCCCCTCCCCTTCCATGGCGGCGCGGGTCACGAGATGCGTCAGCATCTGCAGGAAGAGCGGCGGGATGCCGGTGACCGAGCCGCGGAACAGCGAGAGCCAAGCCGCCTCCAGCGTCGGCTCCGCCGCCACGCGGTCGCGGAAGCCCAGGAAATGCTGCCAGTTCTCCCGCGCATCCGCATCCGCCAGGGCGGCAATGTCGGCCGGCGTCACCGGGCGCAGCGGATCGGCCAGCAGGGTGGTGTGCAAGGCCAGTTCCGCCGCGCAGGCTTCCTCCGGCGGCACAAGCTCCGGGCGGGCCAGGAAGGCACGCCAGAGATCAGGCGTGGCCACCAGCCGCCCCGCCTCGTCCCGGTCGCAGAGGGCATGGCCGGAGGCGACCCAGAAATCGCCGGGGATCAGCAATCCACTCATGCCTTCCCCCGGGCCAGGGCGGCGAGGTCCGGATGCTCCACCGGCTCCTCCTCCCCTTCCACCTCAACCAGGGTGAAGACCGGCAGCCTGCCCCCGGTCGGCGATTCGGCGCGGCGGTGCAGGGTGCGGAAGCGCTCGCGCACGGCGCCGTCCTCGATGCTGCGCGCCAGGGCCAGCACCGTCCCCGGCGGGTGGTCGCAGAGGGATTCGGCGAAACCGATCTCCTCCTCCGCCGCCGCGCGTGCCGCCGCTTCGTCCGGCGCGCCGTATTTGCGGCGGATATGTGCGGCCAGGGCCGTGACCGCTGCCTCGCGCTCCTCCGGTGTCGCCTCCGCCACCTCGACCAGGGTGGACCAGCCGAAACTACCGATCCCAAGAAAGCCGGCACGGAATTCCTGGCGCCGCTTGCCGGTCAGCGCCGTGGGGTCCTCGTCCCAGAAGGCGAAACCGCCGGGAACGGCCCATTCGCCAGGCTCGGCGGCGCGGGAGAACACCACGGTATCGGAAGGGTCGAGGCGGATAGTGCGGGGCAGTTTCACGCCAGCGCCTCCCGCAGGGAGCGGACCTGCCGCACTCCGTCCCGTTCCAGCACCAGATCGCCGCTGCCGGGGTCTATGCCGCGGCGGGTGCCGCTCCCGGCCTCGTCGGCGAGGCGGGCCAGATAGCGTTCCGCCACCCGGCGCGGGCCGCGCGCCTGCCATTCGTCCAGCCCGGCCATCAGGTGCCGCGCCCAGGCTTCGGTCAGCAGGGCGGGGGTGACATCGGCAAAGCCCTCCTCCGCCAGGCAGGTGGTGCCGGGGTCAAGGCCGGGCTCATACCCCTGCGGGAAGGCGAGGCGCAGTTCCATCCCCACCACCAGCCAGTCGGGCACCGCATCCTCCGCCGTGCCGGGCGGGGCGGCGAGCCGCACCTCGCCGCAGGCGCCGAGATTCACCAGCAGCGTGCCCGGCCAGCGCAACTGGATCGGGACCTCCGGCGGGCCCAGCGCCGCCAGGGCATCCCCCAGCGCATTGGCCGCGGCGAGGAAGGCCAGCCGCGCCGGGGCGAGCGGCATCTCCGGCTCCAGCACCACCGCCGCCTCGGCCCGGCTATAGGCACGCACCCAGGCCAGGGTGCCAGCGCCCTGCTCCGGCGCCAGGGCCACGGCGCGGGCGAGCGCATCCCCGCCTTCCCGCAGCATCACCACGGGGGCGAAGACGCTCGGCAATTCGGGCAGGCCGGTGGTCACGGGTGGCGCCGCTCCCTCGCAAGGTCATGAATTCGGGCATATATGCAGGAAAGGCGCCGCTGCCCAGGCGGCGGCAGGAGCGGGGCCAGGTGGTCATGAGTCACGGCGACGGGCGTATCTGCCTCGTCTGCAGCTGCGAGGACACAATGCCGCTGGACGGCAAGGCGCTGGCACGCGGCTGCGCGCGGCAGGGCGCCGAGCTGCGCACGGCCGAGCAGCTCTGCCGCGCCCAGCTCGACCGTTTCCTCTCGGCGCTGGGCAAAGGCCGGCCCGTCACCGTCGCCTGCACCCAGGAAGCCCCCTTGTTCGGTCAGGAGGCCGAGGCGGCCGGGGCCGATGTCCCGCTTACCTTCGTCAATATCCGCGAACATGCCGGCTGGGCGAAGGAGGCGCGGCAGGCCGGGCCGAAGATGGCCGCGCTGCTGGCCGCAGCCGCCGTCCCGGCCGAGGCCACCCCGCTGGTGCCACTGAAGAGCGAGGGCATCACCCTGGTGCTCGGCCATGACGAAGCGGCGATCACGGCGGCGGAGCGGCTGAAGGACCGGCTCGACCTGACCGTGCTGCTGACCGGAAGGGAGCCGGTCACACCGCCCCGCAGCGCCGAATTCCCCATCCTGCGTGGCCGTGCCCGAAGCGCCACCGGCTGGCTTGGCAATTTCGAGGTGGTCGTGGATGGTTATGCCGCGCCCTCCCCTTCCTCCCGCGCGGAGTATCGCTGGGGGCCAGCGAAGGACGGGGCGCGCAGCCGCTGCGACATCATCCTGGACCTGACCGGCGGCACGCCGCTCTTCCCCACGGCGGAATTGCGCCAGGGCTATCTCCGCGCCGACCCGGCCGATGCCGCGGCGGTGGAGCGCGCGATCTTCCAGGCCGCCGAGCTGGTCGGCGAATTCGACAAGCCGCGCTTCGTCAATTTCGATGCCGGGCTCTGCGCACATAGCCGCAACAAGCGGACGGGCTGTACGCGCTGCCTCGATCTCTGCCCCACCGGCGCGATCACGCCAGGCAAGGACAGCGTGGTCATCACCGCCGAGATCTGCGCCGGCTGCGGCGCCTGTGCCGCAGTCTGCCCGACCGGCGCCGCCACCTATGCCCTGCCGCCGCCCGCCACCACCCTGAACCGCCTGCGCACCCTCCTGCTGGCCTATGCCGAGGCCGGCGGGCGCGATCCGGTGGTGCTGCTGCATGACGATGCGCAGGGGGAGCCGCTGCTGGATGCGCTTGCCCGCCATGGCGATGGCCTGCCCGCCCGCGTCCTGCCGCTGAAGGTGAACGAGGTCTCGCAGCTCGACCTGTCGGTGCTGGCCGCCGCCTTCGCCTGGGGCGCAGCCGGGCTGCGGGTGCTGATGCCGGCGCGCCGGAAGCACGGGACGGAGGGGCTGTTCCGCAACCTGGATTATGTTGGCGTGGCGCTGGACGGGCTTGGCCTGGCTGCCCCCCTGCCACGCGCGGCGGCGATCGAGACCGACGACCCCTTCGCGCTCGGCGAGGCGCTGGCCCCTGCCCTCGCCCTGCGCACGGGCTGGCAGCCGTACGGCTTCCTGCCGCTCGGCACGCCGCGGGAGGTGCTGCGGAGCGCGCTGCGTGGATTGCATGCGGCGGCCGGTTCCGCCGCACCGCAGGTCATTCCCATGCCGGAAAAGGCGCCCTTCGGCGAGGCGCATGTGGCGACGGCGGGCTGCACCCTCTGCCTCGCCTGCACCATGGTCTGCCCGACCGGCGCCTTCAGCGCCAATCCCGAGAAGCCGCAACTGCGCTTCCTGGAGGAAGCCTGCGTGCAATGCGGCCTCTGCGCCGCCACCTGCCCGGAGAAGGTCATCACCCTGCAGCCGCGGCTGAATTTCGCCGAAACCGCCGCGCAGCCCATGGTGGTGAAGGAGGAGGAGCCCTTCCTCTGCACCGGCTGCGGCAAGCCCTTCGGGACGCGCAGTTCCATCGAGCGGGTGAAGGCGAAGCTGACCGCCGGCGGTCACTGGATGTTCACCGACCCGAAGCGCCTCGCCGTGCTGGAGATGTGCGAGGACTGCCGCGTGGTGGCGGCGACGACGGGGGGTGTCGATCCCTATGCGGGCCCGGCGCGGCCGACGATCCGGACGACGGAGGACTATCTGACGGAGGCCGAAAAGGCGGAACAGGAATAGGGCCGCGCCGGCCTAGTGGCCCAGCAGGATCTCCCGCAGCACGACCGCGTCGTTATGCGCCTCGTCATGCGCCGAATAGACCAGGGTGATGGGGCCTTCCCGCGCCAGGGCGCGCAGATGCTCCAGCTCCTCCGGATGCTGGCGGATTTCCGTGGCATAGCGGCGGCGGAATTCCTCCCAGCGGGCCGGATCGTGCCCGAACCATTTCCGTAGTTCGGTGCTGGGGGCGATCTCCTTCGCCCATTCGTCGATCGCCGCCTCCTCCTTCCGGACCCCGCGCGGCCAGAGCCTGTCCACCAGAATGCGCCTGCCGTCCTCGGGGCTGGCGGCCTCATAGGCGCGTTTCAGCCGGACATTTCCCACGGGGATCTTCCTCATCGCCGATTCCCTCCCACTGATACATGGCCCCATCCCATCACCCCTTCCCTACACAGCCCCGCGCGGCGATGCTGCACCCACGAACCGGAGGAGGACGCAATGGCCGAGGAGAAGAACCTGCAGATCCTGCTGCGCCGCCGCCCGCAGGGCGCGCCGGTGCCGGAGGATTTCGAGATCGTCGAGACCCCCGTGCCGCAGCCGCAGGAAGGCGAGGTGCTGGTCCGCGCCCGCTGGCTCTCGCTGGACCCCTATATGCGCGGCCGCATGTCGGACGTGAAATCCTATGCCAAGCCGGTCGAGCTCGGCGCGGTGATGGAGGGCCAGACGGCAGGTGAGGTCGTCGCCTCCCGCCACCCGGATTTCAAGCCGGGGGACACGGTGCTGGGTGGCTATGGGTGGCAGCGCTTCTCCTGCGTCACCCCGGCCAGGCTGTTCAAGATCGACCCGCAGGAGGCGCCGCTTTCGGCCTCACTCGGCGTACTCGGAATGCCGGGGCTGACGGCCTGGGTGGGGCTTGAGGATATCGGCCAGCCCAAGGCCGGGGAGACAGTGGTGGTTTCCGCCGCCTCCGGCGCGGTGGGTCAGGTGGTCGGGCAGATCGCCAAGATCAGGGGCTGCCGCGTGGTCGGCATCGCCGGCGGCAAGGCGAAATGCGACTTCGTGACGCAGGAACTGGGCTTCGATGCCTGCCTGGACCACCGTGGCGACCTGAATGCGCAGCTCGACGCCGCCTGCCCGCAGGGGATCGACGTCTACTGGGAGAATGTCGGCGGCGCGGTGCAGGCGGCGGTCTTCCCGCGCCTGAACGACTTCGCCCGCATGGTGATGTGCGGCATGATCGCGCAGTACAACGAGGCGCCGGGCGCCGATGCCAGCGGCGCGCCGCCCGGCCCCAATCTCGGCCCGGTGGTGCGCAAGCGGCTGCGCATCCAGGGCTTCATCGTCAGCGACACCGGCTGGCAGCGCTATCCGCAATTCCGCGCACAGATGCTCGGCTGGATGAAGGACGGCCGGATGAAGTGGCGGGAGGATGTGGTGGAGGGCCTGCGCAACGCTCCCACTGCCTTCATCGGCCTGCTGCAAGGCAAGAATTTCGGCAAGCTGGTAGTGAAGGTGGATTGAGGCGCCCGGTGACCGGAGGGCCGCGGGTCCCATTGAAGCTGCATTGCAGCTTCAATGGGGTCCCGTATGGCCCGAAGGTCTGAACCGGCCGCCTCACAAATGGCGCGGCTATTCCGCCGCGACCTCCACCAGCACCAGTTCCGCATCCTGGGTGGCGGCGATCTCGATCGCCGCCTCATCGCGGATGGCGGCGCCGTCGCGGGTGCCGACCGGGACGCCGTTCACCGTGACGGCGCCCCTGGCCGGCACCAGATAGGCAGCACGGCCGGGGGCGAGCGGCAGGGTCAGCCTCTGGCCGGGCTTCAGCGTTGCCGCCATCACCGCGCCGTCCACATTCAGCGGCAGCGCGCCCTTGCCGGCATCCTGCGGCCGGCCGGAGGCGAGCACCTCGAACCCTGCCTCGCGCCGCTCCTTCGGGAATTGCCTGCTGCCCCAATTGGGCTTGGCGCCGCGGCGATCCGGCAGGATCCAGATCTGGAAGAGACGGGTGGTTTCCGGCTCCAGATTGTACTCGCTGTGCACCACGCCGGTGCCGGCGGACATGATCTGCACATCGCCCGCCGCGGTGCGGCCCTCATTGCCCATGCTGTCGCGATGGGTGATGGCGCCGTCGCGGACATAGGTAATGATCTCCATGTCACGGTGCGGATGCGGATCGAAGCCGGTGCCGGGCGCGATCTCGTCATCGTTCCAGACCCGGAGCCGCCCCCAGTTCATCCGGGCGGGGTCGTGGTAGTTGGCGAAGGAGAAGTGATGGCGGGCCTTGAGCCAGCCATGGTCGGCACCGCCGAGGGTGCTGAAGGGTCGGACATCGATCATAAGGCGCTCCGTAATCGAGGGGCCACGCGCGCGGGCCGTTCGGCCATCCAGATGGGGCCGGCCGCGCCGCTTGTCCCATAGCCGCCTCCCATCACCATCATTCATGCCGCTGTTCAAATAGCGGATCGTTCCGTGCCGCCGCCGCCGTTTCCTGTGATCGCCCGATCGTCGCGGCACGGTCCAGACTCCCGGCTGTGCGCGGCCCAAGGCGCACCGGGAGGCAAGGATGGCTATACAACCCCACAACGAGAAGGCGGCAGTCACCTGGGGTTCAGGCGGTGCCGACTACGATCTGGTCAGCGAGACCATCGCGGATTCCATCGAGCACGTCCTCAACCGGCTCGATATCCGGCCGGGAGAGCGCGTCCTCGACCTGGCCACCGGCACCGGCTGGACCGCGCGGCGGCTGGCGCAGAAGGGCGCCAAGGTCACCGGTGTGGACATTGGCACCGGGGTGATCGAGGCAGCCCGCCGCCTGGCGAAGCAGGCGAATCTCGAGATCGAATTCATGGTCGGGGATGCGGAGCAACTCGACTTCCCCGCCGGCAGCTTCGACGTCATTACCTCGACCTGCGGCGTGATGTTCGCCAGCCGCCCGGAGGCGGTGGCGAGTGAGCTGGCGCGGGTGTGCCGCCAGGGCGGCCGGATCGGCCTCACCACCTGGCCGCCACAGGGCGCCATCGCCGACATGTTCCAGATGATGCGGCCCTATATGCCGGCGCCGCCGAACCCGGCACCGCCCTCCCCCTTCGAGTGGGGGCGCGAGGAGCGCGTGCGGGAGCTGCTCGGCAACGCCTTCGACCTGCAATTCGAGACGGGCACCACGGTATTGCGGCTGCCCTCCGGCGAGGCGGTGTGGAAGGTCTTCAGCCAGGGCTATGGGCCGACCAAGACGCTGCACCAGGCCACGGACCGCAAGGAGGAGCTGCGCCGCGACTTCATCGCCTTCCATGAGGCCCACCGCACGCCGATGGGCATCGCAATGCCGCGCGACTACCTCGTCGTCATCGGCACCCGCCGCTGAACGACCGGGACGAGCGCGGCAGGAGAAGCCGGAAGGGAAGCCCGGGCGTGCCGCTGCAGGCGGCATGCTCCGGGTCCATTGCCGGCTCGGCATCCGGCAGGCCGCCATCGGCGCGCCGCCAGCGGAAGCCGATGGAGCTGCGGAACTCGCCGTCTCCGCCGGGCGAATGTTGTCCGGCGGCCAGCCGCACCACAGCGCCGTAACGCAATCCGGCAGATGCGCCGCGGCCGGCCGGACCAAGTCCTACCGGCACATGAGCACCGGCATGTCGCTGTTCTCCAGCACATGCCGGGTCACGCCGCCCAGGATCAACTGCCGCAGCCGGGAATGGCTGTAGGCGCCCATGCAGAGCAGGTCGGCGTTGAAATCCCGCGCCGCACCCAGCAGCCCGGCGCCGACATCCTTGGTCAGCGGCTTGAAGAGCTGGGTCTCGGCCTCGATCTCATGCCAGCGCAGATAGGCACGGATACCCTCCACCGGCGGGCCGCGGCGCTGATATTCGTCGGCATAGAGGATGCGGACGGCATTCGCCCGGTGCAGCCAGGGCAGCGAGGCTGCCACCGCCGCCGCGCTCTCCGCCGTGCCGTTCCAGGCGACGCAGACCCGCGTGCCGATGGTGGCCGGCGCCTCCCGCGGCGCGATCAGCACCGGCCTGCCGGAATCGAACAGCACCGCATGCAGCGCATCCGAGGAGGAGACATCCTCCCCCGCCTCCGGATGCGGCACCACCGCCATGTCATAGAGGCGCGACTGCTGCGCAACGACGTCCTCCTCCCGCCCGGCGACGGATTCGAAGGAGAGGGTCGGACCGTCATGCTTCAGGGCCGATTCGGCGCTATAGGCCAGGGTCACGTCGCCGGCATGCTCGGCGAAGCGCTCGAACAGGGCACGGACGCGGCTGGCGCGTTCCCCGCTCTCGCGCTCGGTGGCGGCCATCATTTCCTCGATCATGGCGCCGGAGAGGCCCTCTCCGGCCAGGGGGGCGACATCGCGCGCATCCACCCGGACATGCAGGCAGTGGACATGCGCATTCCAGATCCGCGCCACCATCAGGGCGGTGGTCAGCGCGGCTTCTCCGGCCGCGGTGCCGGTCAACGGCAGCAGCAGGCGACGATAGGCCATGGCGCGTCTCCCAAACGGCGCTTCTGACCGGATTGTCTAGCACGAGCCGGGCGGCGGCAACCGCAACAACATGCGCGCGGCGGGAATGGGGTCGCCGGATGCATCCACCTCCTGCCAGCTCATGGGCCCGATATCGCGCGCCGCGGCGGCCTCCAGCACCGCGATGGTAGCATCCGAAGCATCCCCACGCCGCGCCGCGATCCGTGCCCGCAGCACGGGTAGAGGCGCGGTCAGCCAGATGCCGGTGAAGGGAACACCGGCGGAGGCAGCGGCGGATTCGATCTGCGCGCGCTCCTCCGGCCGCAGGAAGGCGGCATCGGCAATCACCGCCTGGCCGCCGCGCGCCGCCTCCGCCGCCAGGGCAGCGAGTTCGCCGAAGACCGCGGCGCTTTCCTCCGCCGTATAGGCTTCCGCCGGCAGCCGTTCCTCCGGCGCCAGGCCGTGGCGGCGCTTACGGATCTCGTCACTGCGCAGCACCAGCGCCCCCGGCGCGGCGCCGAGCCCGGGGGCAAGGGCGCGGGCCAGGCGGCTCTTGCCCGTACCCTGCAGGCCGCCCACCGCCACCAGGCGGGGCGGCGCCGGGCGCAGCATCTCCTCGGCCAGGGTCAGATAGGCCAGCGCGCCACCATCCTGGCCGCTTCCCCGGGCCCGCGCCGCCTCCACATGCGCGCGAATCATCGCCCGCTGCGACAGCCAGAATGGGAGAGCGCCGGTCATCCCGGCATCGCCGCTGCGGGCCACATAGCGGTTCATCACCCGGTTGGCGGCGGGGCGGCCGACCCGGTGCTCCAGATCCATCAGCAGGAAGGCGAGGTCGTAGCCGGTATCGATGCTGGCCAGTTCCTCGTCGAATTCCAGGGCGTCAAAGGCCGTGACCCGGCCTTCCCAGAGGCAGAGATTCTTCAGGTGCAGGTCGCCATGGCAGCGGCGCACCTTTCCCGCCGCCGCACGCGCCGCCAGCAGGGGCGAGATGCGGCCGAGCATCGCCGCAGCCGCCGCCGTCCAGGCTTCCACTCGCGCGGCCGGCAACCCGGCTGCCAGCGCCGCCTGCCGGTTGCCCGCCAGCACCGCCGCCATGGCCGCCGGCGCGTCCACATCCCGCAGGACCGGCGAGGCCGCGTGCAGGGCGGCGGCGGCATCC
>CALGVL010000093.1 GCA_937930165.1 uncultured Acetobacteraceae bacterium | reverse complement strand
GGGGATGGCGGTCAGCGGCTTGCCGAGATGCTGCGCCAGCATCTCCTTGTTCGGCACGTTGTCCGGGACCTTGCGCAGCCCGTCCATGTCGTCGCTGAAGGCGATCAGGCGGGAGGGCAGGCCGGTCAGCCGCTCGAAGGCGCGGCGGACCCAGGTGGTGCGCGCCACCTCGCCGAAGGTGCCGATATGCGGCAGGCCGGAGGGACCGTAGCCGGTCTCGAACAGGGCCTCCTTCTTGCCGGAGGCGGCGAGGCGGTCGGCGACCTTGGCGGCCTCCTCGAAGGGCCAGGCCTTGACGCTGCGGAGGGTGGGGTCGGCTTGCATCATCGGCGCTGGGCTGCTCTCGGATTGCGGACCGGTCATCTTCGCCGGCGTTATAGGGGGCGCGGCCGGGCGGCGCGACCCCGCGGCAAGGCCGGCCGGATCGGCAACGCGCCTATCCCGCGCTAGGATGCGGCGTGCCTCCCCGTCCCGTCCTTTCCCCCGGCCATGCCCCCCGCCTGCTGCTGCCGGACGCCCCCGCGCTGGTCGCCGGCCATGGCCGCGGCGTGCTGCTGACCCCGGATGGGGAATTGCTCGCCCTGCCGGCCGCCGAATTGGCCCGGGCGCTGCGCGACCTGCCGCCGCCGATGCTGGTGCACGGCCCGGCCACCGCCCGGCGCCTGGACCTGCCACGATTCGAGGTCGCCTTCGACCTGCTGGAGCTTTTCGCCTTCTGCCTGCCGGCCCGCACCGCGGCGCCCACCCCGCGCGGCCTGGCCCTGGCGCTGGAACTGGAGCCGCCGAAGGACGATGCCGCCGCCGCAGCCCTGCTGCCGGAGATGGCGGAGGCAATGCTGCGGCACCTCGCCACTCGGCGCGGCCTGCCGATGAACCGGGAGGCCGCCGCCCTGGCCGCCAAGCTGGAGGAGGCCGCCGCCTGGCCCTGGGCGCCCTCGGTGTTGGCCGCCCTGGGCGCGACCGGTACCCGCCCCTCCCTCGATCCGTTCAAGGTCTGGCGCCGCCTGCCGGAATGGGAGGATCCCGGCCCCCCGGCCCCGCCCGCCAGCTTCCCGGTGGCGCCGAACGAGGCACGAATGCGGCTCGGCCAGATTCTCGGCGGGGAGGCGGAGCAGCGGCCGCAGCAGGCCGACTACGCCTCCGCCGCCAGCGCCGCCTTTGCCCCGCGGGAGGAGAAGGGCGCGCCGAACCTGGTCCTGGCCGAGGCCGGCACCGGCACAGGCAAGACGCTGGGCTACATCGCCCCGGCGAGTCTTTGGGCGGAGCGGAACGGCGCCCCGGTCTGGCTCTCCACCTTCACCCGCAACCTGCAACGGCAGATCGACCAGGAACTCAGCCGCCTCTACCCGGAGCCGGAGGAGCGCCGCCGCCGCGTGGTCGTGCGCAAGGGCCGGGAAAACTATCTTTGCCTTCTCAACCTTGAGGAGATGCTGGGCCAGGCCGGCCATCCGGACATGGCGGTGCCGCTGGGCCTGGTGGCGCGCTGGGCCCTGGCGACCCGCGATGGCGACCTGCTGGGCGGCGACTTCCCCGGCTGGATCGTGGAATTGCACGGCCCCGCTGCGATCTACCCCTTGGCCGACCGGCGCGGCGAGTGCATCCGCTCGGCCTGCCCCCGCTACAGGCAGTGCTTCGTCGAACACTCCATCCGCCGTGCCCGTACCGCGACGCTGGTGGTGGCGAACCATGCGCTCGTCATGGTCCAGGCGGCGCTGGGCGGCGGCGAGGACGGCAAGCCCACCCGCTATGTCTTCGACGAGGGCCACCACCTCTTCGATGCCGCCGATGCCGCCTTCTCCGCCGCCCTGACCGGCGCCGAGACGGCGGAATTGCGTCGCTGGCTGCTCGGCGCCGAGGGCGGCCGCAGCCGTGCCCGCGGCTTGCGCCGGCGGATCGAGGACCTGGCCGGCGACCTCCCTGATCTGCTGGCGCCAATGGAGGCCGCCCTTTCCGCCGCCCGCGCCCTGCCCGGCATCGGCTGGGTCAACCGGCTCGGCGAGACGGATCTGCCGCTGACGGAGGCCGCCTCGGAACGCCTGGCCAATCCGACCGAAGCCTTCCTCCGCGCTGTGCGCCGCCAGGTCCTGGCCCGGGCGCCGGAGGAGGAGGGGCTCTACGACGCCGAATGCGACCTGCACCCCCTGAGCGAGGATCTCCCCGAAGCCGCCGAGGCGCTGGAACGCGCCCTGAAGCGGCTGGAGGAACCGCTGAAGACCCTGCGCGACCGCCTCCAGGCCCGGCTTGAGGACGAGGTGGAGGAGCTGGAGACCGGCGACCGCATCCGCCTGGAGACCGCCGCCAAGGGCATCGAGCGCCGCGCCCTGATGCCGCTCGCCGCCTGGCAGTCCATGCTGCGCGCCCTCCGGGAGCCGCCGCCCGCCCCCGGCGAGCGCCGCGAATTCGTGGACTGGCTGGCCCTGACCCGGCGGGACGGGCGGGAAGTGGATGCCGGCCTGCACCGCCACTGGCTCGA
Source organism: uncultured Acetobacteraceae bacterium (assembly GCA_937930165.1). GTDB lineage: Bacteria > Pseudomonadota > Alphaproteobacteria > Acetobacterales > Acetobacteraceae > CALGVL01. Next base: position 2,988 of record CALGVL010000093.1, on the reverse strand, counting down.
CCCCACCATGCCCTTCGCGCTGAATGTCGCGGCGCCGGCGCATGGGCTGCTCATCACCTCCGCCACCCTGCGCGACGCTGGCCTTTCGGAAGAACCGGAGGCGGCCTGGGCGGCGGCGGAGGCGCGGACCGGTGCCGTGCACCTGCCATCCCCGGCGATCCGCGCCGCCGTGCCCTCGCCCTTCGACTATGCCGCCCGCACCCGCGCCTTCGTGGTGACGGATGTGGACAAGGCCCGCACGCCCCAGGTGGCGGCGGCGATGGAGGCGCTGTTCCGGGCGGCGGGGGGAGGGGCGCTCGGCCTCTTCACCGCGATCCGGCGGCTGCGGGAGACCTATCACCGCATCGCCCCCGGTCTGGAGGCGGCCGGCATCCCGCTCTACGCCCAGCATGTGGACGCCATGGACAATGCCACGCTGGTGGACGTGTTCCGGGCGGAGGAGGATGCCTGCCTGCTCGGCACCGATGCCATGCGGGACGGGGTGGACGTGCCCGGGCGCAGCCTGCGTCTGCTGGTCTTCGACCGGGTGCCCTGGCCGCGCCCCTCCATCCTGCACCGGGAGCGGCGGATTCATCTCTCTGGCGGTGATCCCAAGGCGTATGATGATGCCCTGGCACGGCATCGGCTGCGCCAGGCCTTCGGACGCTTGATCCGGCGGGCGGATGACCGGGGCGTCTTCGTGCTGCTGGACCGCTCCTGTCCCAGCCGCCTCCTGGCCGGGCTGCCGGAGGGCGTGGTGCCGCGCCGGGTGGGTTTGGCGGAGGCGGTGGCGGAGACGCGGGCCTTCCTGTCGCAGACCTGACGGCACTGCGAGTTGACGGCGTGGCGCCGGCGCGCGACCACCCGTTGCCGAAGGAGAGGCCGCATGCCGAATACAAGATTCAATCCGCAGGAGGCGCTGGTCTGCGCCATGGTGCTGATGGCGGCCTCCGACCGGTCCATGTCGGATGCGGAGATCGCCACGATGTCGCGCATGGTCCAGGAACTGCCGGCTTTCAGCGACTTCCATCCCGCCGAGATCGCCAGCGTCACCGAAACCTGCCTGCGCCTGCTGGAGCGGGAGGACGGGCTCGACCGCGCCTGCTCCCTGATCCGGGAGGCGCTGCCGTCACGGCTGCGGGAAACCGCCTACCTGCTGGCCTGCGAGGTCGGTGCGGCGGATGGCGACCTGACGCAGGAGGAACTGCAATTCCTGCAGGAATTCCGCATCGCCCTGGATCTCGACCGGCTGATCGCCGGGGCGATCGAGCGGGCGGCGCGGGCGCGTTATCAGGTCATCTGACCTGCGGCCATGAAAAAGGCCCCGGGGTCGCCCCCGGGGCCTCGTTCCCTGCATTGTGGCGCGGCGTCAGTCGTTCTGCCGCACGCCCATGAACTGCAGCATGAACTGGAACAGGTTGATGAAGTTCAGGTAGAGCCCAAGCGCATCCATCACGCTGCGCTTGCCGGCTTCCTCCGTCCCCTCGGCATAGGCGTGCTCGATGTAGTCCGCCTTGATCCGCTGGGTGTCGTAGGCGGTCAGGCCCAGGAAGACGATGACGCCGATGACGCTGATGGCAAAGGCCAGCGCCCCGGACTGCATGAACATGTTCACCAGCCCGGCGATGAGGATGCCGATCAGCCCCATGAACATGAAGCTGCCCATCCGCGTCAGGTCGGAACGGGTGGTGTAGCCGTAGAGGCTCACCGCCGCGTACATGCCGGCCGTGGCGAAGAAGGTGCTGGCGATGGAGGTGCCGGTGTAGCGGAAGGCGAGATTGCTGAGGCTGGCGCCCATGCAGGCGGAGAACAGCCAGAACAGCGCCTGCGCCGTGGTCTTGCTCAGCCGGTTGTAGCCGAAGCTCAGCACCAGGATGAAGGCGAGCGGCGACAGGGTGGCGATCCACCACAGGAGCGTCGGCTGCACCACGACGCGGCCGCTGGGCAGCATGCTGGCCTGATAGAACAGCGCCTGCAGCGCCGGCACGCCCGCGACCGCAAAGGCCACGATGCCCGTGAGCAGCAGCCCCGAGGCCATCCAATTGTAGACCCGGAGCATATACGCCCGGAGCCCGGCATCGATGGCAGCCGCGTCGGCGGTCGCCGTGCGGCCCCAACCTGGCGCAGCCCTCGTGTATCGATAGTCGGGTTGAAGGGCCATGATTCGTCAAACCTCCCAGAGGGGAATATCCCCGTGGCACTTAGGTATATGGAGAAGGTGTAATCCCGATCAATGGGAATCGGAACCGACACCTCTCCCCTCGCCCGGCGGCAAGGGACCTCTCGCGCATATGGCGCATATGGGGTGATGCAGGCGCCGCAGCGGCGCATCAAGCGTATCACATGTGAAGAATCGTGACAGTGGCCGGATCTCCCGCCGACCGGGTGCCTCACTCGTTGCGCAGCAGCGGCCCCGGCCGGACCCGCAGGGCGAGCGCCGTGCCCAGATGCCCACAGGCGAGCGTCAGCACGGTGCAGCCCGCCACGGTGGCGGCCAGCAGGCCGGGCAGCGGCACCCAGTCCGCCCGCATCACGAAATGCACCACGGCCCAGGCGCCGGCGCTGCCGGCCAGCGCCGCCAGCAGCCCCGCCACCAGCCCGACCAGGGCATATTCCACCAGCCATGCCGCCCGGATCTGCGCCCGCGTGGCGCCGACGGTCTTCAGCACCACCGCATCCCGCACCCGCTGCCGCTGCCCCGCCGCCACCGCGCCCCCCAGCACCAGCAGCCCGGCCAGCAGGGTGATGCCGCCGGTGGCCGAGAGCGCCACCCCGATGCGGCCGAGCAGCCCTGCCACCGCCTCCAGCGCATCCCGCACCCGGATGCCGGAGACATTGGGGAAGGCGTCCGTGATGGCCCGCAGCACCGCCGCATCCTGCGCCGGGTCGCCGCGAATCGTGGCGATGTTGGTGTGCGGCGCCGCCTCCAGCAGGCCGGGGGAGGCGACCATGGTGAAGTTCAGCCCGAGCCCCCGCCAATTCACCTGCCGGAGGTTGGCGATCCGCAGA
>CALGVL010000092.1 GCA_937930165.1 uncultured Acetobacteraceae bacterium | reverse complement strand
TCGGCGCGTTGCTGCGCGTCCGCGGCCTGCGGGGGCCCCGGCCCCGCCTCCCTGATTCTGCTGGTTCTGCGCGTTCATCTGCGTCACCGAGAAGATGAACCGCCCGAGCAGCGATTCAAGGCTGACCGAGCCCTGGGTTTCCGAGATCCGGCCGCCATCCGCCAGGAACCTGTCACTGCCGCCCGGCACCAGGGAGATGTACTTGCCACCCAGCAGCCCCTCGCTGGTGATCTCGGCCGAGGTGTCGGTCGGCAGCTTCAGGCCGCGATCGACGCGCAGGGTGACATCCGCCGCGAAGGTCTGCGGATCGATCCGGGCATCGGTGACGGCGCCCACCTTCACCCCGGCGATGCGCACATCGGCGCCATTGTTCAGGCCGTCGATGCGGTCGAAGCTGGCATGCAGCACCATCCCCTCGCCCCCGGCCAGGCCGCGGCCGCTATGCACCACCGCATAGGTCAGAAAGAGGCCGGCAATGATCAGGATGACGGCGCCGGTCGCCACCTCCGCGAGGCTGCGTCCCCTCATATCCGGTTCGTCCCGTCCCGTTCCGTCACGAACCCGGGGTCCAGGCCTCGTAGTCGCCGCCGGTCACGCGGCGCGTTCCGCCGACATAGTCATGGCCGGGCGGGCGGTAGGCATGCGGCGTGCCGGTCAGGTTCGGCAGGTGATCCTTCTGCCAGAAGTAGCGCTTGCCCTCGGGCAGGGGCTCGTCCGTGATGTGGTGCAGCCAGGCATGCCATTCCGGCGGCACGGTGGTCGGCTCCTTCGCCTTGGCGAAGAGGACCCAGCGACGCGGCCGGTTGTAGACGGGCCGCATGCGGCGCGACTCGTAATAGACATTGCCGAAGCGGTCGGTGCCGACCTTCCGGCCGCTGACGGCCGAGCAGAGGCGAAGCAGGAGGGACATGGGGCAGGGAAGGCTCCTTCGGGGCCGCCGGCCGGGGCGGCGGCCGGACAATCGCACAGTGGCCGCCGCAGCGCAAAGTGGGGTGGCCGGGAAGGATATCCACAGGATGTTGCGGTCCCGGCGCTATCCAACCACCAAATACGGCTTCCCCGGATCGAACGGGGGCCGTAGCATCCCCGCATGGCACCTATCGAAGGCAGCTTGTGGGAGGGGATCGCGCTGCGCCGCACGCGCGCCGGCGCCGATCCCGACGCCCCGCCCCGCCCCGTCGCCCTGCCGGCGGCCTGGGAGGAGGACGCCGCCGCCGCCCTGGCGGCGCTGGTTCCGGGCCAGGGCCCGGTTTCCCTGCCCCGCGCCGCAGAGGGCTGGATCGCCCGTGCCGCCAAGGCCGGGCTGCGCGCGGGCGTGCTGGACGAGGCCGGCGCCCGGCACCTGGCCGAGGCGCTGCGCGCCCTGCTTCTGACCCGCCGCGGCTGCCCCGGCGCCGAGGTCTGGCGCGGCGAGGCCAAGGCGGAGCCACGCTTCGTCCTGAACCTGCCCGCCTTCCTGGAGCCCGAGGGCGGCTTCGACATCGAAGGCTATGCCGAAGCCTGCGCCATCGGCATCCGCACCCTGGATTGCCTGACCGGTGCCAGGGCGCCACGGCTGCGACTCGGCTTCGCCGACCTGGCCGGGCTGCTGGCCGGGCTGGGGCTGGCCTATGATTCGCCCGGTGCGCGCGCGACCGCCGGCGCCATCGCCGCCCTGACCCGCGGCGCTGCGGAGGCCGAATCGGGGCGGATCGCGGAGCGACTCGGGGCGCGGGAGCCGGTGGCACTGCTCTGGCCCGCCCCGCCGGCCGAGACGCCGGTGCCCGGCCTGGCCGAGGCTGCCCGCGCGGCGCTGGACGATGCCGCCGCCTCTCCCGGCCTGCGCCATGCGGCGCTGATCGCCCTCGCCCCACCCGATGCGGCGGAGGCGCTGCTGGGGGCCGAGACGGGCGGCATTGCCCCCGCTGCCGGCAGCACCCGCGCTGTGGCAACCGAATCCGGCATCGCCGAGGTGCCGACCCGCGCCGCGCTGCGCGCCGGCCAAGCCTTCCCGGCCCGGACGGGCGAGCTGCTCGCCCCGGTTTCCGAAGCCGCGCGGCAGGCGATGCGGGCGGCGGTCTCGCCCTTCCTGCATGCCGTGCCGCCCGCCTCCCCGGCGCTGCCCGGCCCAGCGCGGCCGGAGCCGAGGCCCGTGCCCATGCGCCGGCATACCGGCACCACCCTGCATGTCACCATCGGCGGGCATCGCGTGGCGATGCAGACCGTGGAGGACAGCGAGGGCAGGCTGCAGGAGATCGCCTTCACCCTGCCGAAGACCGGCGCCGCCTTCCGCAGCCTGATGGACAACTTCGCACAGAGCGTCTCGCTCGGCCTGCAGCGCGGCGTGCCACTGGCCGATTACGTGGATGCCTTCGCCTACACCCATTTCGGCCCGGCCGGCACGGTGGAGGGCGACCCCGCCATCCCGCGCGCAACTTCGGTGCTGGACTGGGCGTTCCGGCGCCTGGCGCTGGACTATCTGGGCCGCCGCGATCTGCCGCAGCCTTCGGAGGAAGATTGCGCGCCCGACTCGGTGGGCAGCGCCACCCAGCAGGCGCCGCTGCTGCCGCTCGACCTGCCAGCCATGCCGGCGGGGAGCCCGCGCAGCCGCCGGCGCTCTTTTCGGCTCGTCGGCTAGGACAGGAGGGGGACACCGCATGCCGGGACGGATCGAGGCGAGGCTGAGGGAACTGGGCATCACCCTGCCCGAGCCCGCGGCGCCGGTCGCCAACTACATCCCGTCCAACACCATCGACTTCGCCGTGGAGACGGGGCGGCGGCATGGCCTGGTGGTGATTTCCGGCCAGATCCCCCTGCAGGGCGGCAAGATCACCTGCACAGGGAAGCTCGGCGCCGGCGTCACGGTGGCGGAGGGCAAGGCGGCAGCCAGGCTCTGCTTCATCAATCTGGTGGCCCAGCTCAAGGAAGCCTGCACCGGCGATCTGGACCGGGTGAAGCGGGTCGTGCGCCTCGGCGGCTTCATCGCCGCCACGCCGGAATTCACCGAGCATGCGCTGGTGATGAACGGCGCCTCCGACCTGGCCGTGGAAATCTTCGGCGAGGCCGGGCGGCACGCCCGGACCACCATCGGCGTCGCCTCCCTGCCGGGCGATGCGGCGGTGGAGGTGGAGGGGATGTTCGAGATCGGGTAGCGCGGGAACGGGTTGCAGCGAGGCCGGCAGGCCCGACATCCGGGACATGCCCGATACTGCCCCCGAATTCTCCCTCACCCTGCACAAGCGCATCGCCGACATTCCGGCCACGGAGTGGGATGCCTGCGCCGGGGGGGAGAATCCCTTCGTCTCCCATGTGTTCCTGGCGGTGCTGGAGGAAAGCGGCAGCGCCACGGCCCGCACCGGCTGGCTGCCGCAACATGCGGTGCTGCGCGACCCTGCCGGGCAGGTCGTCGCCTGCGCCCCCTGCTACGCCAAGAGCCACAGCCAGGGCGAGTACGTCTTCGACTGGAGCTGGGCCGATGCCTTCGAGCGTGCCGGCGGCCGCTACTATCCGAAGCTCCAGGTCTGCGTCCCCTTCAGCCCCGTTCCCGGCCCGCGCCTGCTGGTGCGGCCGGGCAGCGGCGTGCCCCCGGCGGCGCTGGCCCAGGGGCTGGCGCAGGCCTGCGCGCAATTCGGCCTGTCCTCGGTGCATGTCACCTTCTGCCAGGAGGCGGAATGGAATGCACTGGGCGAGGCCGGCTGGCTGCAACGCCTCGGGACGCAGTTCCACTGGCACAACCGGGGCTATGGGAGTTTCGAGGATTTCCTCGGCGCCCTCTCCTCCCGCAAGCGCAAGGCGATAAGGCGGGAGCGGCGGGAAGCGGCGGCGGCTGGCTTCACGCTGAAGACCCTGCGGGGCAAGGAGATCACGCCGCGCCACTGGACCGCCTTCCACCGCTTCTACCGCAGCACCACGGACAAGAAATGGGGGCGCAGCGCCTACCTTACCCCGCGCTTCTGGCCGCTGCTGGGGGAGGCGCTGGGCGACCGGGTGGTGCTGATGCTGGCCGAGCGCGACGGCGAGCCGGTGGCCGGCGCCCTGAACCTGCTGGGGAGCGAGGCGCTCTACGGCCGCAATTGGGGCAGCCTGGTGGACGCCCCCTTCCTGCATTTCGAACTCTGCTACTACCGCGCCATCGATTTCGCCATCGAGCACGGCCTGCCCCGCGTGGAGGCAGGGGCGCAAGGCGAGCACAAGATCCAGCGCGGCTACCTGCCCTGTCCCACCTGGTCGGCGCATTGGATCGCCCATGCCGGGCTGCGCCGCGCGGTCGGCGATTTCCTGGAGCGGGAGCGGCCGGCGATGCTGGCAGAGATGGAGGCGCTGGCCACCCTCTCGCCCTTCCGGCGGGAGGGCGAGGCGGGGTAGCGCTTATTGCACTTCCCCGGCGGGCCGTGCGGGTGTTCCATGCCGGCATGTCCGGCGCGGCCGATCTCCTGATGCGGCAGTTCCTCGCCTGGGTGGCGGAGCGGCCGCGCAGCTATGCCGAGGCCATGGAAGCCTGGCGCAGCACCTGTCCCTGCCTCTCGGTCTGGGAGGATGCGCTGGATGGCGGGCTGGTCCGCCTGGATGGCCAGGCGAGCGGCCCTGGCGCCGGTGACATGCGGGTCGCGCTGACCCGGCGCGGCCAGGACCGCCTGGGCTCGCCCTGAATCCGGCGGCGAACCGCCACGGTCGGGCCGGCGTTCCCCGGCCTGGATCCGGGGAGGACCGCCATGCAGGACCGCCGCCGCCTTCTTGCCACCGGCCTCGCCCTTCCGGCCCTGGTTACGGCCCGCACCGTGCCGGCGGCCGAGCCGGCGGAGGTGACCGCCAATGAGGACCTGATGCGCGAGCATGGCGTGCTGCGCCGCATCCTCATCATCTATGCCGAACTGGCGCCGAAGCTGCGCGGCCAGGGCGGGACGGTGGACACCGCGGCGCTGCGCCGCCTTGCCGACCTCTTCCGCCGCTTCGGCGAGGACTATCACGAGAGGATCCTGGAGGAGCAGAACGTCTTTCCCAAGGTCCGGCAGGCCGGCGGCCAGGCCGCGGGGCTGGTGGACAGGCTGGAACAGCAGCACCGGCGCGGGCGGGAGATCACCGACTTCATCAGCAGGACCGCCGCCGGCGGCAGCATCGGCACGGCGCAGCGGGCGCCGCTCGTGGATGCGCTGGCCAGCATGGTGCGCATGTACAACGCCCATGCGACCTGGGAGGACACGGTGATCTTTCCCGCCTTCCGCAGGAGCATTGATGCGAAGGAATACCAGGAACTCGGCGAGCGCTTCGAGGAGATCGAGAAGCGCCAATTCGGCCATGACGCCCACGAGGAGGCGCTGAAGCAGGTGGAGCAGGCGCAGCAGGCGCTGGGGATCGGTGATCTCGGCAGCTTCACCGCCCCCGCGCCGCGCGGCTGATCGCCGCTTCCGGCGCGGGCCGGGGCGTGGCTAGGATGGGCTGGTGTTCCTCGCCTACCTCCAGCTCGCCTCCGCCATGGCGCTGGTCGGCGCCAATGTCGCAGTGGCGAAGCTGCTGGCCGAGGCGCTGCCCATCCCGCTGATCGCCTGCCTGCGCTGCGCCCTGGCCTGCCTGGTGCTGTGGCCGCTGGCGCGGGCCATGGAAGGGCGGGTGCGGCCGGACCGGGCGGTGCTCGGCAACCTCGCCCTGCAGGCGCTGTTCGGCACCGCGCTCTACAATGCCGGGCTGCTGGCCGGGCTGCGCCTGACCACGGCGCTGGAGGGTGGGCTGGTGCTGGCAACGCTGCCGGCCGTGGTGGCGCTTGGCAGCGCGCTCTGGCTCCGGGAGAGGCTGGCGCCCCGGCAGTGGGCGGCGGCAGCGCTGGCGGCGGGCGGCATGGCGGCGATCACCCTGGCACGGCTGGGCGGCGGCGGGCATGGCTCGGCACTGGGCAATGCGCTGGTCTTCGCCGGGGTGTGCGGCGAGGCCACCTATGTGCTGCTGGCCAAATGCATCGCCGGGCGCGTGCCGGTGGTGACGGCGAGCTTGTGGATGCAGTTCTTCAGCGCCGTGATGCTGCTGCCCTTCTCGCTGCCGGGGATCAGCGCGGTGGAGAGCCTGGCCGCGCCCGGGCTGCTCGGCCTGCTGGTCTTCCACAGCCTGACGGCGAGCGTGCTCTGCCTGCTGCTGTGGTATGTGGGACTGCGGCGCGTGCCGGCGGGGGTGGCGGGAATCTTCACCGCCTTCCTGCCGGCCACCGCTGCGGTGGTGGCAGTGGCGGCGCTGGGGGAACGCTTCTCGACCACGCATGCCATCGGCTTCGCGTTGATGGGGAGCAGCCTGCTGCTGGCAACCTGGCCGCGACGGGGGACGGGTTGAGGTCCTGGCTCCGCCGCACCGGCAGGGGCCGCCCGCCTGCCCCGCCCTCGGGAGGTCGCCTCCTT
>CALGVL010000091.1 GCA_937930165.1 uncultured Acetobacteraceae bacterium | reverse complement strand
GGCGGCGGCGGGGCTGACCGAAGTCCCCGCCATCGCCGAATTGCCGGAAGTGCCGGATCTGGCGGTGCTCTGCCTGCCGTCGGACCGGCTCGAACCGGCTATGGCCGGGTTGGCGCGGCAGGGCTGCTTCGCCGCCATCGTGCCTGGCGCGGCGCCCGACCTCGCCGCCATCTCGGAGCGGACGGGGGTGAGGGCGCTGGGCCAGGGCAGCTTCGGCCTGTGCATTCCCTCCATTGGCCTGAACGCCTCGCTGACCCATCTGACGCCGGCGCCGGGGCGCTTGGCGTTGCTGACGCAATCCTCGGCTCTGGCCCGGGCGGTGCTGGACTGGGCGGCGGCGGAGGGCCTGGGCTTCAGCCATATCGTCGGTATCGGCGGCAATGCGAGCATCGGCTTCGCAACGGTGCTGGACTGGCTGGCGCAGGATCCGGCGGTCGGTGCCGTGCTGCTCGACCTCCGCCGCATCCGAAACCGCCGCGCCTTTATCTCCGCCGCCCGCGCCACGGCCCGGACCCGGCCGGTGGTGGCGATCCGCGCCGGCGGGCGCAGCCTGGATCCGTCCGGCCTCGGCGATGCGGTGATGAGCGCGGCGCTGCGCCGCGCTGGGGTGCTGCGCGTCTCCGGGCTGGAGGACCTGCTCTCGGCGGCCGAAACCTTGGCGCGGGTCCGGCCGCGCCGGGGCAACGGGCCGGAGGCGCTGGGCGACCGCATCGCCATCGTCACCAATGGCATCGGCCCCGGCCGGCTTGCCGCTGATGCGGTCATTGCCGGCGGCGCCCGGCTGGCGAAGCTGACGCCGGAGGCGCTGGCCGCCTTCGGCATGCTGCTGCCGATGGGCGCACAGCCGGACAATCCGCTGACCCTCGGCCCCGCCGCAGGGGCGCGGCTGGGGGAGGCCGCCGCCATGCTCGCCGGCCTGGGGGAGGTGGATGCAGTGGTTGCGCTGTTCACCCCGACGGCGGAGGAAACCGGCGATGTCGCGGCCGAGGCGATGATCGCCGCCGCCAAGGCCGGCGGGGGGCGGGCGGCGCCGATCCTGGTCGGCTGGACCGGCCAGGCGACGGCCGGGCCGCAACGGCAGAGGCTGGGCAGCGCCGGCCTGGCTGTCTTTCCGACACCCGAGGCCGCGGTGCGCGGCGCCCTGCACTTGGCGCAGGACCGCCGCAACCGCGCTGCCGCCGCCGAATTGCCGCCGCGCGAGGTGCTGGAACTGGCCGCGGACCGGGAGGCGGTGCGGCGGATCCTGGCCGGGGCACGTGCGGACGGCCGCCTGAGCCTGACAGTGGAGGAGGCGCTCGGCGTCCTCGATGCCTATGGCCTGCCGACCGTACCCGCCCGCCACGCCGCCGGCCCGGAGGAGGCCGCCGCCGCCGCCGCCATGCTGCGCTTCCCGGTGGTGCTGAAGATCCTGAGCCCCGACCTGGCACACAAGACCGAGGTGGGCGGCGTCATGCTGGGCCTTGATTCGACCGAGGCCGTGCGGGAGGCGGCAGAGGCGATGCTGCGCCGGGTGCGGTCGGCGCGGCCGGAAGCCCGCATCGACGGCTTCCTGGTACAGCGTCAGGCGGCCCGTGCCCTGGAACTGCGCCTGCGCCTGGGCGACGACCCGATGTTCGGCCCCTGGATCGGCTTTGGCAGGGGCGGGACCGCGGCCGACCTGGCAGGGGATGAGGCCTACGACCTGCCGCCGCTGAACCTGACCCTGGCCAGACAGCTCATCGCCCGCTCCCGCACCGCCCGCCTGCTGGCGGGGTTCCGCGACTATGCGCCGGCGAACCAGGCCGCCGTCGCCGATGCGCTGGTGCGGCTGAGCCAGATCGCGGTGGACTTCCCGGAGATCGCCGCGCTCGCCATCAACCCGCTCTTCGCCGATGCGGAGGGGGTGCTGGCCGTTGACGCCAGGCTGCAGCTTCGGCCGGAGGGTGAGGCGGGGCTGTTCGCCATCGCACCCTATCCGGCGGAGCTCTGTGGCACCTTCCGCACCAGGAGGGGCGAGGAATTGCTGATCCGCCCGATCCGGCCGGAGGATGCGGCGGCCCATGCCGAGGCCTTCCGTCAACTCCCCTCAGAGGATGTGCGCTGGCGCTTCTTCTCGCCGCTGCGGGAGCTGTCCCCGGCCCTGATCGCCCGCCTGACGCAGATCGACTATGACCGGGAGATGGCCTTCATCGCCGTCCGCCGCCGCCCCGGCGAGCCGGACCGGACAGTGGGGGTGGCCCGGCTGATCCGCGACCCGGTGGGAACGGAGGCCGAATTCGCCATCATCGTCGGCGAGTCGATGAAGGGCCAGGGCCTGGCACGGCACCTGATGCAACGGCTCTTCGACTGGGGGCGGGAGCACGGCGTCCGCACGGTGGTCGGCCAGGTGCTGGCCGACAACAAGCCGATGCTGGGCTTCGTCCGGGCGCTCGGCTTCAGCCTGCGTCACTCCACCGAGGAGGACGGGGTGATGGAGGCGCGGCTGGAGCTGTGAGCCGCTCCCCGGCGCGGCTCGGGGTTGGCAATCGGCTGTGCAGGCAATCCGGTGCCGCCGGGCGCGCCCGGCCGGCGGCGATCCGCTATGACCCCGGCCGGATCGGGCGGGTAGCACGGATGGATGCGACGAGGATGACTTCAGGGGAGAGGGCAAGGGCGGAACTGCCCTGGCTCGGGCATGTCCGCGCGACGCTGGCCCTCGGCCTGCCGCTGATCGGCGCGCAGCTCGCGCAGATGGCGATCAATGTCACCGATACCGTGATGGTCGGCCGCCTCGGCGCGCCGGAACTGGCTGCCGCTGTCCTCGCCACCCAGACCTTCTTCCTGGTCTGGATGTTCGGCACTGGCTTCGCCCTGGCCATCATGCCGCTTGCGGCGAGCGCAGCGGGCCAGGGTTTCCGCCAGGGCGTCAGGCGCTCGGTGCGGATGGGGCTTTGGGTGCTTGCGGCCTATGGCGCCCTGGTCATGCTCCCACTCTGGCACACGGAGGGCATCCTCCTGCTCCTTGGCCAGGACCCGGAGGTCGCGGCGGTTGCGGGCCGTTTCATGCGGGTGCTGCAGTGGTCCATGTTCGCATCCCTCTTCATCATGGGGTTGCGGTCCTATCTCAGCGTCCTCGGGCGCGCCCATGTCGTGTTGTGGGCGACGGTCCTTGGCGCGGTGCTGAACGCCCTCTTCTGCTATGCGCTGATCTTTGGGCATTTCGGCATGCCGGCGCTGGGCGTCGTCGGCGCGGCCTTCGCCTCGGTCGGTACCAGCCTGTTCATCGCCCTGCTGCTCTTCGCCTACACGCTCTGGGCACCTGGGCTTCGCGCCTATGAAATGTATTCGCGAATTTGGCGCCCGGACTGGCCGGCCTTTCGCGAGGTGCTGCGGCTCGGCTGGCCGATCAGCACGACCATCATTGCGGAGGTCGGGCTCTTCACCGCCTCCTCCATCATGATGGGCTGGCTCGGCACGCTGGAGCTGGCGGCGCATGGCATCACCCTGCAACTCGCCTCGATCGCCTTCATGATTCCGCTCGGCCTGTCCAATGCGGTGACGGTGCGGGTGGGGCTTGCGCACGGCCAGCGGGACTGGGCCGCGCTGGGGCGCGCCGCCAAGGCTGGGCTTGGCGTCGCCGCGGTGGTCGCGCTGCTCAGCGCGCTGCTGTTCTGGATGCTGCCCGAGACCCTGATCGGCCTCTATCTCGACCGGGAGGATCCGAATGCCGGAGAGGTGCTGCGGCTCGGCGTCCCGCTTCTGGCGGTTGCTGCTGCCTTCCAGATGGTCGATGCCCTGCAGGTCGTCGGCAGCGCTGCGCTGCGCGGCCTGAAGGATACGCGGGTGCCGATGGTGATTGCGCTGTTCAGCTACTGGCTGGTCGGCATGCCAAGCGCCTGGCTGCTGGCGTTCGTCGCCGGCTGGGGCGGGGTCGGCATCTGGTGCGGCCTGGCCCTCGGCCTGCTGTCCGCGGCGGTGCTGCTGAACTGGCGCTTCCTGCGCCGCGACAGGCTTGGCCTCCTCGATCACTGAGCCAAGCCATGCCGGCGGCGCCGGTCCCCATCGCGGCCCGGATCGCCCTGAATGCGTTCGCCCAGGGCGATTGCGGGCTAGATGTCCGACTGCAGTTCCTTGGCGAGTTGCCGCACCCGCGCGGCCGCCTCGGCGCCCTTCAGCGCATCCCGCCAGGCCGCCTCGGCGACCCGCTGATGGATCGTCACCGCCTCGTCCGCCGCGGTGATGGTGGCAACGCCGATGCTGGCACTGGGGGAGGTGTCCGGGGCGAAGGGGCTGCCCGCCACATGGGCGCGGTCACGGCCGCGCAGCACCATGAAGCTTCCGGCGGGATCGGGCCCGGCGCTCAGGCCGAGCTGCACGCCGATGGGGACGGATTCCATCAGCCCGGCCAGGTTCTCCGCCTCGGTCAGGGCGGCGGCGCGGCAGCGGGCACGGGTGCGCTCCGGCACCGGCAGGCCGGCGGCCACGCCATCCTGCAGGAAGCGCCGCAGCGCGCCTTCCGAGAGGATGCCGATGATGGTCGGGCGACGCTGTTGGTATAGCTTACGGCGGGCGGCGAGCAGGCCGAGCGCCTGGTCGGCGGCGGCACGGGCCAGAACCCGGTCCGGCCCGGTGCCGGCGGCTTCCGCCCAGGCCTCGGCGAGGGCGCCGTCGAAGGCCTCGGTGGCAGTCTGGTAGCAGACCGCGCTGCCCACCAGCAGGATCTGGTCGGCCTCCTCCTCCACCTGCCGTAGCCTTTCGAGGAAGGCAGCCGGCCGGGCGAAATACTCCACGCCGATGCCAAGCAGCGACAGGGGCGAGATCTTCAGCAATTCGGCCAGCCGCCGGATCGTGTCCAGCTTGATGACCTCGCCCTTCTCATAGCGGTAAAGCGCAGCCCGCGAGACTCCAAGGCGGGCTGCGATCTCTTCCGCACGGAGACCGGATTCCAGCCTGTAGGCACGCAACTGCTGCCCAATATCCGCAAACCGCATTACAGCCTCCGGTAGCAAGGGAATTTGAATGCAACCGACCAAATTTAGACGCAGTCTCAGCGTCTTCCTTGCACGCCGAAAAAGATGATTCAAGCATGAATCGCCATCTTCACCCCCTGGTGCCTGGCCAGGGGGTGGAGAAGGCGAGTGGAGCCGTCAGTCCTGGTTGTCGGGCGCGACCTTGTGCGCGGCCATGATCTCCAGCGCCTTCACCAGGGCGGAATGGTCGAGCCCCGCCCCGCCCGCCGCGACGCAGGCGGAGAAGAGCTGCTGCGTGCTGGCGGTGTTCGGCAGGGCGATACCCAGTTCCTTCGCAGATTGCAGGGCCAGGTTCAGGTCCTTCTGGTGCAGCGCGATACGGAAGCCGGGGTTGAAGGTGCGCTTGATCATCCGCTCCCCGTGCAATTCGAGGATGCGGGAGGTGGCAAGGCCGCCCATCAGCGCCTGCCGCACCTTGGCCGGATCGGCGCCGGCCTTGCTGGCAAAGACCAGCGCCTCGCTCACCGCCTCGATGGTCAGGGCGACGACGATCTGGTTGGCGACCTTGCAGGTCTGGCCGGCGCCGTTCTGCTCGCCGACCAGGGTGATGTTCTTGCCCATCGCCTCGAACAGCGGTTTCGCCCGGTCGAAGGCGGATTGCGGGCCACCGACCATGATGGTGAGTGTCGCCTGCTTGGCGCCGACCTCGCCGCCGGAGACCGGGGCATCCAGGTAGTCGCAACCCAGCGCGTTGATCCGCGCAGCGAAGTCCTTGGTCGCGGTCGGGCTGATCGAGCTCATGTCGATGACGAGCTTGCCCTTGGAGAGCCCCTCCGCCACGCCGTTCGGGCCGAACAGCACCGCCTCGACATCCGGCGTGTCGGGCACCATGAGGATGATGACCTCGGCTGCCTGGGCAATGGATTTCCCATCGGGCAGCACCGTGGCGGCGCTGCGGATCTCCTCCGTCAGGCTCTTGCGCTCGGGCACGAAGAGCTCATGGCCCGCATTCTTCAGGTGCAGCGCCATGGGCTTGCCCATGATGCCGAGGCCGATGAAGCCGATCTTCATGCGCTGTCTCCCGGTTGTTGGTGTGCTGAGTGTCAGGACTTGTAGGGCTGGAACCAGCCGAGGCCGTCCTCAGTGATTCCGGCCGGGCGGTATTCGCAACCGATCCAGCCACGGAAGCCGAGTTCGTCGATGCGGCGGAAGACGAAGGGCCAGTTGACCTCGCCGGTGCCGGGCTCGTTGCGGCCCGGATTGTCCGCCACCTGCATATGCGCGATCAGCGGCAGGTGCTTCTCCACGCGCTTAACGATGTCGCCCTCGGTGACCTGGCAGTGATAGAGGTCGAATTGCAGGCCGATGCGCTCCGGCCCGATCGCCTCGATGATCGCCGCGGCCTCGTCGGTGGTGTGCAGGAAGAAGCCAGGGATGTCGCGGTGGTTGATCGGCTCGATCACCGGCTTGACGCCGGCCTTCCCGCATTCCTCGGCCGCCCAGGCGAGGTTGACGGCATAGGTCGCCAGCAGCGTGTCGCGCGGCACGCCAGCGGGGGTCAGCCCGGCCATGACATGCAGGCGCGGGCAGGAGAGGGCGGCGGCATAGTCCAGCGCCTTGCGGATGCCGTCGCGGAATTCCTGCTGCCGGCCGGGCAGGGCGGCGATGCCGCGCTCGCCCTTGGTCCAGTCGCCGGGGGGCGCGTTGAAGAGCACCTGCTGCAGCCCGTTGTCCTTGAGCCGGCGGGCGATCTCCTCTGCCGGATGCTCGTAGGGAAAGAGGAATTCCACTGCGGTGAAGCCGGCAGCCCGGGCACGGGCGAAGCGGTCGAGGAAGGGCACCTCGGTGAACATCATCGACAGATTGGCGGCGAAGCGCGGCATGTCCCCCTCCGATTCCCGTTGGCAGGCACGCTACCGGCGAGAGGCGGCCCTGGCTACACCTTGCCCCATCCCCCGGTTGGGGGCGTGCGCCTGGCCCGCAGCCGGTGCAAGCTGGGCGCGAAACGGAGGCATGATGCAGCAGCCCGAAACCCTCAACGCGGCCCGCATCCTGGGGCTGATCGCGGCGCTGACGCTCGCCGTTGGCTGCCTGCTGGTGCTGCGGCCCTTCCTTTCCTCCCTGCTCTGGGCGGCGATCCTGGTCTATTCGACCTGGCCGGCCTACCGCTTCCTGCGGGAAAGGACGAAGCTCTCCCCCGGCTGGGCCGCTGGGGTGATGGTCGCCCTGGAATTCCTGCTCATCGGCCTGCCGCTGGTCTTCGCCACGCCGACGCGGCGGGAGGACATCGAGGGGCTGCGCGCCTCGGTGGAGGCGCTGCTGACCCAGGGCATGCCCGGCCTCGGCGACTGGCTGGGCCGCCTGCCACTGGTCGGCCGCTACCTGCAGCCCTGGTTCGAGGGGCTGGATACCGGCATCGCCGGCCTGGCCGAGCTGGTGCAGCCCTATGCCGGCACCCTGGCGCAGGGCCTGCTCTCCATCCTGCTCGCCGTCCTGTCCGGCCTGGCGGAGCTGCTGGTGGCGATCTTCCTCGCCTTCTTCCTGTACCGTGACGGGCCAGCCATCGCGGCGCGGGGCGAGGCGGCGCTGGCCCGCCTGGCCGGCAGCCGCGCCCGCCACCTGGTGTCCCTGACCGGCGATGTGACCCGGGGCGTGGTCTACGGGCTGCTGGGGACGGCGGTGGTGCAGGGGATCATGACCACCTTCGGCCTCTGGCTCAGTGGCGTGCCGCGGCCGGTCCTGCTCGGGGTGATCGCCGGCGTGATCTCCATCTTTCCGGTCGGGGCGCCGCTGGTCTGGATTCCCGCCACGCTCTGGCTGTTCACTCAGGGCTCGACGGGCTGGGCCATCTTCCTCGGCCTCTATGGCGCCTTCGGCATCAGCAGCGCGGACAATGTGATCCGGCCCTGGCTGATCTCCCGCGGCGCCGACCTGCCACTGCTGCTGACCCTGCTCGGGGCGCTGGGCGGTGTCTTCGCCTTCGGCTTCCTCGGCCTGTTCCTGGGGCCGGTCGTGCTCGCCGTGGGCTTCACCCTGTTGAAGGACTGGGCAGCGGAAGGGGCGGCCCCGGCCGGAGATCGGGCCTGAAGCCCTTTCGCCCCGCCGCGTCCTGGCCTTATAGGAGGGACTCTGACCCGGGCGAACCGGGCGGGGTTGGGGGCGGGCCGTCCGCATCCCGGAGGTTTTCATGGATGGTGAGGCGGGGCACTGAGCGCGGCCCCGCATCCCGGAGGATTGGCGGAGCGTGTTTGCCTTCATCGTGTCGCGGCTGCTGCAGGCGATCCCGGTCATGCTGGTGGTAGCGCTGATCAGCTTCGCGATGTTTGCCTATGTCGGCGATCCGGTCGCCATCATGCTCGGCCAGGACTTCACCGAGGCGCAGCGGGCGAAACTGGTGCAGGATCTGGGCCTGGACCAGCCCTTCTTCGTGCAGTTCCTCAAATTCGTGGCGAATGCGGCGCAGGGCGAATTCGGCCTGTCCTACCGCCTTTCCCGCCCTGTCGCGGAGCTGATCGCGGAGCGGGCGCCGGCCACGCTGGAACTCGCCTTCTGCGCCGCGGGCCTGGCGCTGGTGGTGGGGGTGCCGATGGGGGTCTACACCGGCCTCTACCGCAATTCCTGGCTCAGCCGCCTCTTCCTGACCTTCAGCCTGATCGGCGTCTCCCTGCCCACCTTCCTGATCGGCATCCTGCTGATCCTGGTCTTCTCCGTCTGGCTCGGCTGGCTGCCCAGCTTTGGCCGCGGCGAGGTGGTGCAGCTCGGCTGGTGGAGCACCGGCTTCCTGACCTGGAGTGGCATCAAGGCGCTGATCCTGCCTTCCATCACCCTCGGCCTGTTCCAGTTGACGCTCATCATGCGGCTGGTGCGGGCGGAGATGCTGGAGGTGCTGCGGACGGACTACATCAAATTCGCCCGCGCCCGCGGCCTCGGCAACCGGGCCGTGCATTTCGGCCATGCGCTGAAGAACACGCTGGTGCCGGTCATCACCATCGCCGGGCTGCAGCTCGGCGCCATCATCGCCTTCGCCATCGTGACGGAGACGGTGTTCCAGTGGCCGGGCATGGGGCTGCTCTTCATCCAGAGCGTCGGCGTCGCCGACATCCCGGTCATGGCCGCCTATCTGATGCTGATCGCGGCGGTCTTCGTGACCATCAACCTGGTGGTGGACCTGCTCTACTACGCGGTGGATCCACGGCTGCGGGTGGACCGCGGCGTGGCGAGGGGGCACTGAGCCATGGCCGCGACCAATGCCATCGGCCGGATGCTGGACAGCGACCTGTGGTGGTCCTTCAAGCGTTCGCCCGTCACCGTCCTCTCCGCCATCGTGGCGCTGGTCTGCATCGGAGGCGCGGTGCTGGCGCCGCTGATCGCGCCGCATGACCCCTTCGACCTTGCCAGCCTGCAATTGATGGATGCCTTCAAGCCGCCGGCCTGGTCGGCGGAAGGCGACCTCACCTATCTGCTCGGCACCGACGACCAGGGGCGGGACATGCTTTCCGCCATCATGTATGGCGCGCGGGTCTCCCTGCTGGTGGGCATCTTCGCCACGTTGTTCGCGACCATGCTCGGCGTCGCCGTCGGGTTGCTGGCGGGCTATACCGGCGGCCTGGTCGATAACGTGCTGATGCGCGTCGCCGACATCCAGCTCACCTTCCCCTCGATCCTGGTGGCGCTGCTGGTGGATGGCGTGGTCCGCGCCGCCCTGCCGCGGGAGGTGCATGACCAGATCGCGCTCTTCGTCGTGATCTTCGCCATCGGCATCAGCGAGTGGCCGAAATTCGCCCGCACCGTGCGCGGCTCCACCCTGGTGGAGCGCAACAAGGAATATGTGCTGGCTGCGCGCGTCATCGGCATCTCCCGCGCCCGGATCATGGTTACGCATGTATTGCCGAACGTGCTGGGGCCGGTGCTGGTGGTGGCGACGCTGAATCTTGGCCTGGCGATCCTGGCGGAGGCGACGCTCTCCTTCCTCGGCGTCGGCGTGCCGCCGACCCAGCCCTCGCTCGGCACCCTCATCCGCATCGGCAACGACTTCCTGATGAGCGGCGAGTGGTGGATCGCGATCTTCCCCGGCCTGGCCCTGGTGGCCATGGTGCTGTCCGTCAACCTGCTGGGCGATTGGCTGCGTGACGCCCTCAACCCGAAGCTCCGCTGATGTCTGATGCCCCGCTGCTGGAGGTGAAGGATCTCCGCGTCGAATTTCCCACCCGCCGCGGCACGCTGGTGGCACTGGACGGCGTCTCCTTCAGCATCGCGCCAGGGGAGGTGCTGGGGGTGGTGGGCGAGTCCGGCGCCGGCAAGTCCATGACCGGCGCCGCCATCATCGGGCTGCTGGAGCCGCCCGGCCGCATCGCCGGCGGCGAGATCCGCCTGAACGGCCGCCGCATCGACAACCTGCCCTATGAGCAGATGCGGCGCGTCCGCGGGCGCGAGATCGGCGCCATCTTCCAGGATCCGCTGACCACGCTGAACCCGCTCTATACGGTCGGCCACCAGCTCATCGAGACGATGCGGACGCATCTCGACCTCTCGGCGGCCGAGGCGCGGGCACGGGCCATCTCCTGGCTGGAGATGGTCGGCATCCCGGCGGCGGCGCAGCGGGTGGACAGCTATCCGCACGAATTCAGCGGCGGCATGCGCCAGCGCGTGGTGATCGCTCTGGCCCTCTGCGCCGAGCCGAAGCTGGTGGTGGCGGATGAGCCGACCACGGCGCTGGATGTCTCCATCCAGGCTCAGGTCATCGCCCTGCTGAAGCGCCTGGCGCGGGAGAAGGGCACCTCCATGATGCTCGTCACCCACGACATGGGTGTGATCGCCGAGACGGCCGACCGCGTCGCCGTCATGTATGCCGGCCGCATCGCCGAGATCGGCCCGGTGCGGGAGGTGGTGAAGCACCCGAAGCACCCCTATACGGCGGGACTCATGGCCTCCATCCCGCCGCTCGACCGGAAGGTGGAGCATCTGGCGCAGATTGAAGGAGCGATGCCGCGCCTTTCCGCCATCCCCAAGGGTTGTGCCTTCAATCCGCGCTGCCCCAAGGTCTTTGACCGTTGCCGGCATGAGCGGCCGGACCTGATGGATACCGGCGCCACTCATGCCGCCTGCTGGCTCTACGACAAGGTCGAGAATTATGCCTGACGCCACGCCCCGGCAGGCCGAGCCCATGCTCGAAGTCCAGGACCTCGCCCGGTATTTCGACGTCTCCCGCCCCTGGCTGCAGCGTGTCCTGGCCGGGGAGAAGCGGCGAGTCCTGCGGGCGGTGGACGGCGTCTCCTTCTCCATTCCGAAGGGCACCACCCTGTCCCTTGTGGGCGAGAGCGGCTGCGGCAAGTCCACCGTGGCGCGGCTGGTGGTCGGCCTCTACCGCCCGACCCGCGGCCGCGTGCTCTTCGATGGGCAGGATCTGGAGCAGGCCCGCGCCGATGCCGCCCAGCGCCGGCGCATGCAGATGATCTTCCAGGATCCCTATGCCAGCCTGAACCCCCGCTGGCGGATCCGCGACATCATCGCCGAGCCGATCCGCGCCTTCGGCCTGACCCCGGACAAGGCGGCGCAGACCCTGAAGGTGCAGGAATTGCTGACCCAGGTGGGCCTCTCGCCCCAGGACGGCGAGAAATACCCGCATGAGTTCAGCGGCGGCCAGAGGCAGCGCATTTCCATCGCCCGCGCCCTGTCCTCCAATCCCGAATTCCTGGTCTGCGACGAGCCGACCAGCGCCCTCGACGTCTCGGTGCAGGCGCAGATCCTGAACCTGATGAAGGATCTGCAGCAGCGGCTGGGGCTGACCTATCTCTTCATCAGCCACAACCTGGCGGTGGTGCGGCAGATCAGCGACCGGGTCGGGGTGATGTATCTCGGCCGGCTGGTGGAGCTGGCCCCGGCGGAGACCCTCTTCACCACTCCGCGCCATCCCTATACGCGGGCGCTGATGGAGGCGATTCCGGACCTCGAGATGTCCGGCCGCCAGCGCATCCCGGTGGGCGGCGAGGTGCCGAGCCCCATCAACCCGCCTCCCGGCTGCCCCTTCCATCCGCGCTGCCCGCTGGCCAATGCCCGCTGCCGTGCCGAAGTGCCGGTCCTGATCCCGGCTCGCAGCACGCCCGAGGCCCTGGTGGCCTGCCATGCGGTGGAGGAGGGACGGGACCAGCCCGAGGCCCCGCTGCCGGCTCAGCGGATCGGCACCACGGCAACGGCATTGTAGGGGGAGCCCTCCACCAGCTCGGTGGACCAGGCAAGGTAGACCAGCACGCCCCGCTCCTCGTCGAGGAAGCGGTGGACGCGGGTTTCCTTGAAGAACAGGCTGGTGGCGCTCTCATAGACCCGCTCGCCGCCCTCCCCGCGGCGAACGTCCTCGCCGATCTGGACCTTGCCGGTGCTGGTGCAGGAGAGGGCGAAGCGCGCCGGGTCCTCCGCAATGCCGAGCGCGCCGGAGATACCGCCGGTGCGCGCCTGGCTGATATAGCAGGAGACGCCCTTGACCTTGGGATCGTCGAAGCGCTCCACCACCACGCGGTGGCTGCGGGTCAGGCCGAGATTGGTCAGTGCGGTGTTGACGCGGCCGATTTCCTTCGTCTCCTCCGCCATCGCGGCGGAGGCGAGAAGCAGAGGGGCGAGGGCGAGGAGAGCACGCATGACCTGACTCCGTATGGGACGGGCGGCACGGCGCCCGTGTCCCTGGGCGGCCAGCCATCCATGGGACGGCGCCGCCCCGGGCTCAATACCATACAGAAACCGGCTCCGGCTGCGCGCCGCCCCTCGCCGGGTCGCGGGCTCAGCCCTTTTCCGCCGTGCTGGCCGGCGCGGCCGGCTTTACCGCCCAGAGAACCGGCGTGCTCGGAGTAGGCGCACGGGCGGAGGGGCGAATCCCCAGGATCTGCTCCAGCCGCTCCAGGCGGTCCATCCGCACTTCCGGGCGCCGTGTCTCCGCGCCGACATCGCAGAGCCGGTCGAGGAGGCCGATGGCCTCGTTCCAGTACCATTCCTCCTCACGGGAGTCGCGGGCATCGCGGGCGCAGAGGCCAATCATCCGCCCGGCATCGCTGGCCATCTGGACTTCGAAGCCCGGGCGCATATTGCCGCTGGCGGCCTGTTCCAGCATCCGGCCAATGCGGCGCTCGAACTCGCTGCGGCGCAGACGGATCCAGAGCCGCCCGAACACCCCCATCTGCCGGGAACCGACCGAGGTCCGGTAACGCTCGGAAACCCTGGGGAGGATCTCCTCGGTCAGGGCGCGGCGCAGGATCTCGGCGCGGACGCGGTCGAGGCCGTCATTCGTTCCGATGATGCGCGGTGCGAAGGGCTTCAGCCGCTGGCGCACGGAATGCGGCATCTGGTCGTTGATCGGGATCGCAAAGCTGCGGATCACCTGGGAGGCAGTGCTGGGGCAGTCGGTCCGATCCTCGCCGCTCAGATAGGCAACGAAGGACATGATGCACATCGTGCCGCTGTTCGGCTTGCCGATGCCGCTCACCAGCTCGACGCGGTCGTAAACTCGTTGCAACTGCAGGTCCAGGGTCATGGGGACGCTCCCTTGGTGGTTTACCGGTGCAGGCCGGAACCACACTTGAAACGCAGGCTGGCGCATGTTGGCTGCACGGCCGTCACCCGGTATCGGGCCGGGAACCAGCACAGCATCCCGTGACCGCGGCCCGGCCCGTCCCGTGGCACTCCCGCCCTGGCGGGCATTGTCCTCGGGATGCAGGCCAGACACCCCTGCTGCCCCGCGGAGCGAAGGAAGGCGATGGAGCTGGATCTGGCCGGTTGGCTGAAGGGGGGCGGCGACCAGGCCCACCCGCGCTCCTTCCGGGACTCGGATGGGGACGGGATCAGCGACCTGCCGGGCAGGAATCCCGTCGCGGCCCAACGACCTGACGGAGGCCGGGGTGGACGCGGCCTGGATCCGGGCACGGACCGGGGCAGCCGGGACGTGGCGGCGCAGCGGGCGGACCCGCATTCGGCCCTCAGCCCCTGCCGGCACCTGATCGCCTTCCGCCGCGGCGGGTCCACCTTCCTCGGCGGCCAGCAGGTGCGACTGCGGCATCGCGGCGATGTGCTCACCTATGAGCGGCGGCGCGGGGCCGCGCACTTCGCCGTGGCGCTCAGTCCCGGCAATGTGGAGGTGCAGGCGGCGTTGCCCGGCCGGGGGCGAGGGCAGGGACAGCATAGCGCCGCCGGCATTCAGCATCCGCGCGGTGCGTGCCTGCGCCGCGTCACGGCTCCGCCGGGGCGGCCGGCGATCCGGGAAGCGCCGCCGCCGCGGCCAAGCCGAGCAGGCTGCCGGTCACAAGCGCGAAGCGTTCGTCCTGCATCGCCCGTGCGAGGCGACCTTGTCCCCGCGATGCGGGCCGGAACCGGGGCGCGGCATGGGCACATGACGCGGCGCTGCCATTGCGATGCCCGGGCAAACCCACGCCCGAGCCTTGCGGCGGCATGGAAACAGGGGCGCCGCTCGCCCGAGGGCGCTGGCGCAGCGCCAGATGCAAGGCATCGGCTGCCCAAGGCCTGAACCGATGCGGGCGGCCGCGGTTCTCGGCACAGACTGCCTTGATGGAGATCGGCATGCGGAACGAGACCGGCGCCGCCGGGCGTGGCACGGGTTGCACCCCCCAGGCCCAGGCCCGCGATGTGCCGCCATCGCCGGCCAGCGTTCGCAGGGAGCTGCAGATCTTCATCTGGAAGGTGATGATTGTCATTGGGGCCGCAGCGGTGGTCTATGCCGCCGCCTATGCCGCGCAGGTCCTGCTGCTGCTATTCGCCGGCGTGCTCTTCGCCATCTTCCTGGTGCGCCTGGCGGGCTACATCCAGCGCTGGACCCATCTGCCGCGCGGAGCCGCCTTGGCCCTGGTGCTGCTGAGCCTGGTCGCGCTCAGCTTTGCCGGGGGCTGGATGCTGAGCACGATGGCGATAGCGGAATTCGGCAAGCTGGCCACGACGATCACGCATGCCTATGACGCCCTGCCGCAGGACATCCGGTCGCAGATCTCGCAGGGCACCGATCTCTCGAAATGGATGGATCAGCTGCGCTCATTGTTGCCGCCGGTCCTGTTGGGTCTGACGGATGGCCTGATCGTCATCTTCTCCGGAGTGTATCTGGCTGTCGCGCCAGAGGTGTACCAGCGGGGTCTTATCCTGCTCGTCCCGCCGGCCGGGCATGAGCGGGCGCGCGAGGTCCTGCATGTGACCGGCGAGGCGCTCTGGCTATGGCTGGTCGGCCAGTTCTGCGCGATGGTATTGGTCGGCACGCTGACCGGGCTTGGCCTCTGGCTTCTCGGAATGCCGGTGCCGATCCAGCTCGGGATTCTCGCGGGGGTGCTGGAATTCGTTCCCTATGCGGGTCCGGTCCTGGCCGCAGCCCCTGCCGTGCTGATCGCCCTGTCGCAGTCGCCGACCCAGGTGATCTGGGTGGTTGGCGTCTATCTCGTGGTCCAGCAGGTGGAAAACCATCTGATCCAGCCGCTGGTGCAGCGGGCGGTGGTGGACCTGCCGCCTGTCGTGACGATCGGGGCGATCGCCGCCGGCGGATACCTTTTCGGGCTGCTCGGCGTGATGATCGCAACCCCCCTTGCAATCACCATCATGTCCATCGTGAACATGCTCTATCTCGCGGACCGGCTTGGCGAGGGCCGCCACTTCCCGCCGGAGGACAAGGTGCCGGAGAGCGGCTGAGGGCGGGGTCAGCCCATCGGCAGCGGGCCAGGGGGCGCCTTCGCGGCAACCGGCTCGGCATAGTAGGCGTCGAGTGCAAGCTTGGTGCAGGCCGCTACCGGCACCGCGAGCAACAGTCCCAAGACGCCGAACAGTGAGGCCCCGGTCACGAAGGCGAAGATCACGACGACCGGATGCAGCCGCACCGCGCCGCCGAGCAGGATGGGGCCGCGACATTGTCGATGGCCAGCCGCAAGGCCACCGCATAGGCGCTGAGCCCGATCGTCGCCCACAGGCTGTGCTCCTGGAGCGCCGGCAGCCCGACCAGGACGGCGGCGGCGAAGGGGCCGACCGCCGGGATGATCTCCAGCACGCCGACCGTGAGGGAGAGCAGCACGGCATGCGGCAGGCCGAAGATCAGGCCGAAGCCGATCCAGCCCGCAGCCGCGGTGAAGGTCACCACCCCGGCCACGCCGACCAGGTAGCGCCGCAGCACCGGCAGGACGCGGGGCAGCATGCTGCGCACGGAGCCGCGCCGCTCGGGCGGGAGCAGTCGGATGGCGCCCTCCGCCAGGGCAGGGCCGGAGATCAGGAAACAGGCGATGAACACGAAGGTGAGAACGAGACTGAACATCATGCCGATGGCCGCCATCGTAGAGCAGCGTGGCCACGATCCAGCGCGGCCAGCCCAGGCGGTGCCGCAGCTACTGAATGGGAGGATCGAGAACGAAGCCGACTATGATCGCGACCACGAAGGGCAGCAACTCGTAGCGCACGGCATGGAGGAGCATCGCGGCGATGCCGATCGCGATCGGCCAGCCGCCCGCCATCGAGCGCCACAGCATTGGCTTGTCCCGTTGCCGGGAGCCGCGAGGCGCATCCGGCGCGTCACGGTTCTCCCCTGCCACCGTCACGGCATCCCAGGCGGCGGCATCCGGCGGAGCGCATAGCGGCGCCGCTTCCAGGTCACATGACCGCTCCGGCGCAGGCTGACGCTGTGCCAAGCGAGGGCCGCAGCGACGCTCACCCCGAGCGGAAAGAGCAGCGCCATCCATGCCGGGAACCGGAAATGCCGCGCCGTGCCGGCCAGCACGCCCAGCACCATTGCCGAGCCCAGCGCCGCCAGCCCGGTGCCGAGCAGTGCCGCGGGACCGGGCTGGCGCAAGGCCGCCGCGCCGAGCAGGAAGGGGAGCAGGAAGGTGGCCCAGGCGAAGAGCACGCCCAGGCCGGCAACGAGCAGGGTGCGCCGCGCATCGCCCATGATCTCGACTGCATTCTTGGCGAAGCCTTCCCAGAGCGAGCGGAAGTCGCGGTACATCCGGGTGCGTGCCAGGCGGTCGGCCGCCAGCAGGCGCAGCCGGTACCCCGCCGCCTTGGCCCGCCGGGCGAGGGCCAGGTCCTCGCAGACCTCGCCGCGGACGGCCGCATGGCCACCGAGCGCCATATAGGCGGTGCGGCGGATCAGGATGAATTGGCCGTTCGCCTCCGCCTCCGGCGATTCCGGATCCTGTGCGCCGCGAAGATCCTTGGCGCAGGCGATCATCAGCATCCCCGCCGGCACCACCAGCCGCTCCCAGAAGCTGCCCAGTTCCTGGAGGGGATGCAGCGAGAGCATGTCGAGGCGCTGCCTCTCCGCCAGGCCCACCGCACTGGCGAGCAGGGCGGGCGCCGCCCGCACATCCGCATCCATGAAGCAGAGCCAGTCGGCCTTCCCCGCCAGCCGCGCGCCGCGCCAGCAGGCATGCGGCTTCCCGAGCCATCCATCCGGCAGCGGTCCGGCGGAGTGCAGGCGGATGCGCGAATCGGACGCGGCCGCAGCCAGCACCACCGCCGCTGTGCCGTCGCGGGAGCCGTCATCTATCACGAGAATGGAACAGCGTTCGCGCGGATAGGTCTGCGCCGAAAGGGCGGCTAGGACCGGCCCCAGATTGGCCGCCTCGTCCCGCGCGGGAATGACCACGGTGATGCCCGGTGCCGGGTCCGGCGGCGGCTCGGTCCCGGCGGGCATGCCGGAATAGGCACGGAACTGGCGAAGGATCCGGGCCAGCAACCAGAGGACCAGGCCAAGCCAGGCGACGCCCGCCAGCAGCAGCGGCATCTAGTCCGCCACGGCGAGGCGCGACGCCGCCGCGCGGCGATCCGGGTGGCGCTCCAGCAGGCTCTGCCGCGATATCCAGACCTCCCGCCGCTCGCCGAAGACCTGCCGGCGGCGCAGCGCGACCGGATTGTAGGCTCGCGTGAAGCCCCATCGCAGGAGATCCTCCCCGAGGGCATGACAGCGGTCGAAGGTAGAGAATTCCGGCGTGACGACCTCGAATCCGAAACGCTGCGTCACATGCAGCAGCGGATTGGTGCGCGCCCCGCGCGAGACCCACATCTCGGCGCGGAAGGCGCGGATCCCGCGCCAGGCGGGCTCCGACCGCACATGGGCGGCAAGCGCCTCCAGTGACCGACGCAGGCAGCGGTGCATGACCTTCGCCCATCGCAGGTTTGGGCCCTCCGGCGGAAAGGGCGGGAGGTGCTCGTTCCAGAAATGGAGGATGCCGACCGGCTCGCCCGAGCCGACGCATGTTCCGCAGGCCAGGGTGATGTCGCGCGGCGCCCGGCCTAGGGCGAGGCGCAGCACGCATTCGGGATCGGCGCTGAATTCGTGCACCCCGTAACAGCGCCGCAGCACGCCATCGAAGCCGGCGACGAGCTGGCGCCAGGCATCCTCGCGCCAGCGCCGCTCCTGTGCTGTCCGCCGCAGTGCGCCGGCCCGGGATGCATGCGCCCGGATCCGGTCATCGCCTTCATGGGCCGCGAGCCGAACGGTTGACGGGGTGGCGGCTGCGATGCCTTCGCCTCTCAGATGACGGAATCCTCCGCCGCTGAGCCACATGACCGTCTTCCCTCTATGCCGTGTCCGGTGGTGCACCGTGGCTTCCACCGGCAGTCACCAGGATTCAGGCGAGGCCGGGCCGAGGGCGGCGGCCTCTCGGCTCGGATCCGCCGCGGGAGGGAAGGGCGGCCGCACCGCCCTCCGCCCGCATCGGTCATCGTGTCCGGCCCGCGTCGCGTATTGCCATCACGTTTGCGCCGAATGCGCGGACCGGGACATTTCAGCGAACGCAATGAGATAGAGAGTGGTTCGCCGCTTGCGGCGAAAAGCCGGGATGCGGAGGCATGTGCCTGACTGCGCCGGAGCGGCCAGGACAGCCGGTGCGCGGCGCATGACGGAGTGCCGGGGGCGCATCCCTGCCAAGCCAGCACGCCATCGTGACATGGTGGCCGGGCGCGGCGGAGCGGCGCGGCCCTGCCGCGAAGGATCTCCGGGCTTGAAAGCCCTGCGGTCGGTGGGCGGTCAGTCCCCGGCCGCCGCGCCTTCCCGCCGCGGATCGCTGCCGCCCAGCAGCCGCTGTCCGTCCGGCCCGCGCTGGATACGGATGACCTGCAGGCCGGAGGTCATGGTGCGCAGATCCACCGGGAAGCCGCGCGCCTCCAGCACCGGCGCCAGGGCCGCGGCGCTGGTCCCGGCCTCCAGTTCAAGCCGTGCGTTCAGCGCCCCGACCCGGGGCAGGGAGACGGCCGCCTGCGGCTCCATCTCCCAGTCGAGCATCGCCACCAGGGTCTGCGCCACATGGCCGATGATGCGCGCGCCGCCGGCCGAGCCGAGCACCGCCACCGGCTGCCCCGCCGCATCGAAGACGATGGTGGGCGACATGGACGAGCGCGGCCGCTTCGCCGCGCCGACGCGGTTCGCCACCGGCCGTCCGTCGATCTCCGGCAGGAAGGAGAAATCGGTCAGCTCGTTGTTCAGCAGGAAGCCATGGACCATCAGGCGGGCGCCGAAGACGTCCTCGATGGTCGTGGTCAGGGCCAGCGCATTGCCCGCCGCATCCACGATGGAGATCTGGCTGGTGCCGTGCTCCGGCTGCGGCGGCTGGCTGGCAGGGGCGGGGCCGGACTGCCAGGAGGGGTTGCCGGCGCGCGGAGCGGCCAGGGCGCGGTTGCGGTCGATCAGCTGCGCCCGGATCGCCAGATAGACAGGGTCGAGCAGGCCGCGCAGCGGCACGGCGACGTGATCGGGATCGGCCAGGTAGCGGTTGCGGTCGGCGAAGGCGAGACGCCCGGCCTCGCCCAGCAGATGCGCCGCATCGGCGCCGCGCGGGTCGAGCGGCGCCATCTCCTGATGCGCCAGCAGCGCCATGATCTGGAGCACCGCGACTCCACCGGAGGAAGGCGGCGGGAAGCCGCAGATAGTGAAGGCGCGGTAGGGGCCGCAGACCGCGTCCCGGCGCTTCGGCGCATAGCCGGCCAAGTCGTCGGTGGTCATCAACCCGGGATTAGGGCTGCCGCGCACCGCCGCGGCGATGTCGGCGGCGATCGGGCCACGATGCAGCGCGTCGGCCCCATGCTCGGCTATGGCACGCAGGGTGGCTGCCAGGGCCGGGTTGCGCAGCCGGTATCCCTCCGGCACAGGGCGGCCATCGGGCAGCAGGAAATAGGCGCTTGCCTGCGGGTCACGGCGCAGGCGGTCGGCCTCCTGCGCGATCAGGGCGGCGAGGCGGGGGGAGACGGCGAAGCCTTCCTCCGCTGCCGCGATGGCGGGGGCGAAGAGCTGCGTCCAGGGCAACTTCCCCTCCGCGCGGTGGGCGGCCTCCAGCATGCGCATCACGCCGGGCACGCCGACGGCGCGGCCGCCAAGCGCGGCATCGAGGAAGCGCATCGGCCGACCATCTTCCAGGAACAGCGTGGGAGGGGCGGCGGCCGGCGCGACCTCCCGCCCGTCCCAGGCAGAGAGCGCACGCTTGCCAGCATCCCAATACAGCATCAGGCCCCCGCCGCCGAGGCCGGAGGATTGCGGCTCCACCAGGGTCAGCATCGCCTGGGCGGCGATGGCGGCATCGAGGGCGCTGCCACCCTGGCGCAGCATGGCGAGCCCGGCCTCCGCCGCCATCGGATTGGCAGCCACCACCATCTGTCGGTGCGCGACGGTCTGCGCCCGGGCCGGGAGGACAAGGAGCAGCAACAACAGCAGGATGAGGCGTGGCATGGCGCTCCTTCGGGGCAGCCTGTCCTTCTAGCCGCCCGGCGGTCCGGCCGGGAAGCACGGGGGCGCTATCCGGCGGCGGCCGGCTCGGCCCGCGCCGGCCCGCGCTGGCGGAAGGCCAGCGCCTCCGCGACATGCGCGCGCCCTATGCGGGGGCTGCCGGACAGGTCGGCGATGGTGCAGGCTACCCGCAGCATCCGTACATGCGCCCGGTTGGAGAGGCGCAGCCGCGTGGCAGCGGTGTCCACCAGCGCCTGTGCCTCGGCATCCAGCAGCGGCTGTAGCAGCGGCAGTTCGGCTTCGGCATTGCAGCGCGGCCCGTCCTTGCCCCAGCGGGCGCGCTGGCGGTCGCGGGCGGCCTGGACGCGGGCGGCGACGATGGTGCTCGGCTCCCCGGCCGGGGCGCGGGCAAGTTCGGCGGGTGGAACCGGTTGGATCTCGATCGCCAGATCCATGCGGTCGAGCAGGGGGCCGGAGAGGCGCATCAGATAGTCCTCGCCACAGCGCGGGGCGCGGCCGCATTCGCGCAGCGGGTCGCCGAGATAGCCGCAGCGGCAGGGATTCATGGCGGCGATGCACTGGAAGCGCGCGGGATAGGTCACATGCGCATTGGCGCGGCTGATGGTGGTCCGGCCGGTTTCCATGGGCTGCCGTAGCGCCTCCAGCGCCGGGCGGCTGAATTCGGGCCATTCGTCCAGGAACAGCACGCCGTGGTGCGCCAGGCTGATCTCGCCCGGTCGGGCGCGGTTGCCGCCGCCGATCAGCGCCGCCTGGCTGGCGGAGTGGTGCGGATCGCGGAAGGGCGGGCGCACCACCAGCCTTCCGTCGCGCAGCAGGCCGGCGATGGAGTGGATCATGCTGACCTCCAGCGCCTCGGCCGGGGTCAGGTCGGGCAGCAGGCCGGGCAGGCGGGCCGCGAGCATGGACTTGCCGGAGCCTGGCGGTCCAAGCATCAGCAGGTTGTGGCCGCCGGCTGCCGCCACCTCCAGTGCCCGCTTGGCGCTTTCCTGGCCCTTCACCTCCGAAAGGCAGGGGCCGCGCCATGGGGCGGAGTCCGGGGGAGGGGGCTCGGGCGGGGTCAGGACCTGGGTGCCGCGGAAATGGTTCATGAGGGAGAGCAGGTCCGGGGCTGCCAGCACCTCGATCCGGCCGGCCCAGGCGGCTTCCCCGCCCTGCATCGCGGGGCAGATCAGGCCAAGATCGCGCGCCGAGGCGCCGAGCGCCGCCGGCAGCACCCCCGCCACCGGATTGGTCGTGCCGTCCAGCGAGAGTTCGCCGAGTGCCGCGTAGCCCGAAAGCTCCTCGCGCGGCAGGACGTCCATGGCCGCCAGCACCGCCAAGGCGATGGGCAGGTCGAAATGCGAGCCTTCCTTGGCGATGTCGGCCGGGGCCAGGTTCACCAGCACCCGCTTTGGGGGCAGGGAGAGGCCGAGGCCTGACAGCGCCGCCCGCACCCGTTCCCGGCTTTCGCCCACGGCCTTGTCGGGCAGGCCGACGATCAGGAAGGCGGGCAGGCCGGGGGAGATCTGCACCTGGACCTCCACCGGCACGGGGTCGATGCCGGAGAAGGCGAAGGTCTGGACGCGGGCGATGCTCATCGCCACGGGCTGCCCTGGCAAAGGGGCTTGCGGGCCTCCGCAGCAGCCCTGGGCGGAAGGATGCCGCGGCGCGCCGGATGCTTCCGAAGCCGGATGAGGCGATGTACGGCAGCCCATCGCCCACGCCCGGCCGGATGGCGCTCTGCCGGGCGGGAGCCATGCGGCAGGGAATGCTGACCGGAGGAGGGCGAGGGCGGATTCGACATGGCCCCCGACGATGGCGCCCGGGGAACCGACGATCAACGGGCCGTTACCGTCACCCCGCCGCCGCCTCGGCTGCGCGCATCAGCCGCAGGAAATTGCCGGACCAGAGCAGCCCGAGCTCCCGGCGGCCATAGCCCCGGGCGAGCAGCGCGGCGGAAAGACCGGCCGTCTCCGCGGCGTTCTCCCAGCCTCGCACCCCCCCGCCGCCGTCGAAATCGGAGGAGAGGCCGACATGCTCGATGCCGATCCGGCGCACGGCATGGTCCACATGATCGGCCATGTCCTCGACGCTGGCGACGGAGTCCTGGCCCGGCGGCGCGGCGCGCAGGAAGGAGGGGACGGCGGTGATCTGCGCCAGGCCGCCCACCGCCTTCAGCGCGTCCAGCTGCTCGTCGTCCAGGTTGCGGGGGTGGTCGCGCAGGGCACGGCAGGCGGTATGGGTGGCGACGACCGGCACGCGCGAGGCCTCGGCCGCCTGCAGCATGGCGGGTTTCGCCACGTGCGAGACATCCACCAGCATCCCCGCCCGGTTCAGCGCCGCGATCGCCTGCCGCCCCAGCGCCGAGAGGCCGCCATGCTCGGCCGGCGCATCGCCGAGGGCCGGCTTCGGCCGGGCGCTGTCGGCGAGGTCGTTGTGCCCGTCATGCGTCAGGGTCAGGTAGCAGGCGCCGAGAGCCTTCCAGCGCGCCGGGGCGGAGAGGTCGTGCCCCATTGCATAGCCGTTCTCCACCGCCGAGAGCACACCGAGGGCACCGGCCTCGAAACAGGCTTCCAGCTCCGCCGCAGTGGCGCAGAAGCGCCGGGCCTCGCCATCCGCGCGGGCACGGATGTGGCGCAGCATGGCCTCGGCGCGTTCCGCTGCCGCGGCATGGCCGGCCTCGTCGCGCCTGCCTTGTGGGACATAGGCGATGAAGATCGCGGCGCGCAGGCCACCGCGTGCCATCTTCGGGAAATCCACCCGCATCGGACCGTCCGCCAGGGGATCGGGCGGATCCGGCCAGCGGATGTCGACATGCGCATCGAGCGTCAGGGTCGCGGCGTGGACCTCCTCGGGCGTCATCGGGTGCCCCAGCCGGTCAGGAAGCGTTCCAGCAGCCTTCCCAGCAACTCCACATTGTAGCCACCCTCCTGGATGATCGCGGCGGGCAGGCCAAGGCCAGCGATGGCCGCGCCGGCGCGGGCGAAGCCGTCCTCGGTGACGGCGAGCGCACCCAGCGGCTCATGCTCGCTGGCATCGAAGCCGAGGCAGACGACCAGTGCCTCCGCCCCGAACGCCTTTGCGGCGGCCAAGCCATGGTTGATTGCCTCCAGCCAGGCATCGTCGCCGCTGCCGAAGGGCAGGGGGGCGTTGAGGTTCAGCCCCTCGCCGGGGCCGGCGCCGCGCTCCTCGGCATAGCCGACATACCAGGGGTAGTAGCGGGTCGGGTCGCCATGGACGGAGAAGGTGAAGACATCGCCCCTCTCCCAGAAGATGCCCTGCGTGCCGTTCCCATGGTGGCTGTCGATATCAATCGTGGCCACGCGCTTCGCCCCGGCGCGGCGCAGCGCCTCCGCCGCCAGCGCGGCGTTGTTGAGGTAGCAATGGCCGCCGGCGCGGGCGGCATAGGCGTGGTGGCCAGGCGGGCGGCAAAGCGCATAGGCGCTGCGGCCCTGCGCCGCTTCCCCGGCCGCGGCCAGCGCCGCCCCGGCGGCGGCGATGCTGGCTTCCCAAGTGCCGGGGCCGATTGGGCAGGCGGTGTCGGCGGTATACCAACCGGTCCGGGCGATGATGTGCGGGTTTGGCCGCGCGCCATTGGCGACCATCTCCGGCGCCGGATGGATGTTCGGCACCACTTCCGGCCCTGGCTGCGGGAGTTCCGACCAGGCCCGCACGGCATCTTCCAGGAAGTCCAGATAGTCGGCGGAGTGCACCGTCTCGATCTGCGCCCGCGTCGCGGGAGTGGCGGTCTCCGGCACGATTCCGAGCCGCCCAAGGCCCTCAAGCAGTGCGGTCGCCCGCTCCGGGACCTCGAAATGCCGGCGGATCTCGCCGCGCTGGAGGAAGAAGCGCGGCGCATGCCGCATCTGGTCGGGATGGTAGAAGGCTCTCATGGGAGAGGAGGCTAACAGCCGGCGCGCCCTTGTCCATGCGCCAGGAGGGCCGTAAAGCATGGGGCAGAGGGAGACCTTCCGGGGGGAGTTTGGGATGACGATCTCACGCCGCGGCATGCTGGCCGGTGCTGCCGCCATGCCCGTGCTGATGCGGGTGCAGGACGCGTTGGCCCAGGGCGTGACGCCGCGCCGTGGCGGCACGCTCACCATGATGCTGACGCCCGAGCCGCCGGTGCTGCAACTCGGCGTCAACAATCAGGCGCCAACTATTGCGGCGGCCACCAAGATCTTCCAGGGACTTGTTACCTTCTCTCCAAAGCTGGAGCCGATTCCGGTACTGGCCAAGAGCTGGACAATCAGTCCTGATGGCCGGGAATATACTTTCCGCCTGCAGGAAAATGTGAAATGGCACGACGGCAAGCCTTTCACGGCGGATGACGTCGTCTTCTCCATTACAAAGTTCCATATGGAACTGGCGCCACGTGCCCGCAGCGTCTTCTCGCTGATTGATAGCGCCACGGCGCCCGATCCACACACCGTACGCTTCACCCTGAAGCGGCCCTTCGAGCCCTTCCTGCTGATGCTCGACGCGTCGACGGCGGCGATGGTGCCGAAGCACCTGTTCGACGGACAGGACTACCGTACGGCGCCGGCGGTGCAGCGCCCGATCGGCACCGGGCCCTTCCGCTTCACGGAATGGCAGCGCGGCAATTTCATCCGGATGGACCGCTTCGAGGAATACTGGAAGCCTAGTCAGCCCTATCTGGATGCCATCATCTACCGCATCGTGCCGGACAGCCAGAGCCGCCGCCTGGCATTGGAGACGGGCCAGGCGCTTCTCTCCCAGGGCAACGACATCGAGCCCTTCGACGTACCGCAGCTCCGCCAGCGGCCGAATCTGGAGGTGCAGACCACTGGCTGGGAATATTTCTCCCCGCTCTCCTGGATCGAAACCAACCACCGGGTGAAGCCGCTGGACGACGCGCGGGTGCGGCAGGCGATCAGCCGCGCCATCGACCGCAATTTCATCGCCCAGCGCCTGTGGTTCGGCATCGGCAAGCCGGCGACCGGCCCCTTCGCCTCTTCCACGCGCTTCTACGACCCGAATGTGAAGCTGCCGGGCTACGACCCGCGCGCAGCGCAGCAATTGCTGGATGCTGCGGGCCTGAAGCCCAACGCCCAGGGCGTGCGCTTCAGCGTCAAGCATCTGGTCCTGCCCTATGGTGAGATCTGGTCGCGGCTCTCGGAATATCTGCGCCAGTCGCTGAGCAGGGTCGGCATCGCACTGGAGCTTGAGAGCACGGATGCCGGAAGCTGGTCCCGCCGCATCGCCAACTGGGAGTACGAGACCAGCGTGACCTTCGTCTATCAGTATGGCGATCCGACGCTGGGGGTGGAGCGGACCTATGTCTCCTCCAACATCCAGAAGGTGAATTTCGCCAATACCGGCGGCTATTCCAACACGAAGGTGGACGAACTCTTCGCCAAGGGGCGCAATGCCGCTGATGCGAAGGAGCGGCAGGCAGCCTTCTCCGAGGTGCAGAAGATCCTGGTGGAGGAGGTGCCGCAGATCTGGCTGATGGAGATGACCTTCCCCACCATCCATGACCGCAAGGTGCGCAATGCCGTCACCACCGGGCTTGGAGTCCATGCCAGCTATGACGACGTGTTCCTGGCTTCGTAAGACGAGGGGATGGATCCAACCAAGCTTATCGGGTTCCTGCTGCGGCGGGGGCTGAAGGCGGCGATCGTTGTATTGGCGATCGTCGTCTGTAACTTCCTGCTGGTCCATGCCGCGCCGGGCGATCCCGCCAGCGTCATCGCCGGCCAGTCCGGCGCGGCCGATCCGCTCTTCCTGGAGCAGTTGCGCAAGCAATTCGGCCTGGACCAGCCGCTCTACGTCCAGCTCTGGGTCTATCTGAAGAGCGTGCTGACGCTGGATCTGGGCTTCTCCCACCGGCAGCAGATGCCGGTGGCGAGCCTGATCCTGGACCGGCTGCCGGCCACGCTGCTGCTGACCGGCGCCGCCTTCGTCTTCGCCATCGTGACGGGCGTGACCCTGGGCGCGCTGGCGGCGCGGCGGGTCGGGCGCTGGGCGGACAGCCTCATCACCATCGTCGCGCTGACCTTCTATGCGACGCCGCTGTTCTGGGTGGGGCTGATGCTGGTGCTGCTGTTCAGCGTCTGGCTGGAATGGCTGCCAAGCTTCGGCATGAGCAGTGTCGGCGTCGAACTGCACGGCATGGCCGCCGTGCTGGACGTGGCCAAGCACCTGCTGCTGCCTGCCCTGACGCTCGGCCT
>CALGVL010000090.1 GCA_937930165.1 uncultured Acetobacteraceae bacterium | reverse complement strand
CCGCGCCGATCTGGAGGCGCAGGCCAAGCCGGACCAGGACGGCAGCGGCCTGTCCAGCCGCTATGCCAAGGCGCGCCAGGCGGATTTCGACGGCGATCCGCAGCGGATCACGGAGATGGACGCGCTGGTCGCCTATCTGCAGATGCTCGGCACTCTGGTGGACTTCACCGAGGTAACGCCCGAGCAGGTGCGCCAGCAGTAGGGGGTGATGACCGTGGATCTCCAGTCGCTGCACTCCACCTTGGCGACTCTCTGGGTCGTCTGGTTCTTCCTGCTGTTCGGCGGGATCGTCGCCTGGGCCATGTGGCCCAGCCGCCGCCAGCATTTCGAGCGCGCGGGCCGGATCCCGCTGCGCGACGACGCCTGAGGCGCCGGGGACAAGGGAACCGCCATCATGGCGAACAAGATCGAGCACGATGCCGTCACCGGCCGGCAGACCACCGGCCATGAATGGGACGGCATCAAGGAACTGAACACGCCGCTGCCGAAATGGTGGCTGTGGACCTTCTACGCCACCATCGTCTTCGCGGTGGTCTGGTGCATCCTCTATCCGGCGCTGCCCTTCACCGGCGCGACGGGGCTGCTCGGCTACACCGGGCGCGGAGAGGGCGAGCAGGCCCTGGCCGCGCACCGCGCTGCGACCGAGCCGATGCTGGAACGCCTGCGGCAGACCGAGATCGAGCAGGTGCTGGCCGATCCCGAGTTGCGCGCCTATGCCGTGGCCGGCGGCCGCGCCGCCTTCGCCAATACCTGCGCCGGCTGTCATGGCGCGGGTGGCCAGGGCGCGCAGGGCGGCTTCCCCAGCCTGGCGGATGACGACTGGATCTGGGGCGGCAAGCCCGCCGATATCGAGCAGACGATCCGCCACGGCATCCGTGCGGCCGAGGACCCCGAGACCCGCACCAGCCAGATGCCGCGCTTCCTGGCCGACGGCATGCTGACCGCGGCGCAGGTGAACGATGTCGCGGAGCATGTGCTGTCCCTGACCGGCCGCGCGACGGATGCCGAGGCCGCCAGCCGCGGCGCCGCCATCTATGCCGAGAACTGCGCTGCCTGCCACGGCGATCAGGGCCAGGGCAACCATGAGGTCGGCGCGCCGCGCCTGAACGACCAAGTCTGGCTCTATGGCGGCGACAAGGCGAGCATCGTCCGCTCCATCTCCTATGCCCGCGGCGGCGTGATGCCGGCCTGGGGCCAGCGGCTCGACCCGGCAGTGATCCGGATGCTCACCGTCTACATCCACAGCCTTGGCGGCACGGAATAAGGACGACTGCCATGGGTATGCTCGACGCACCGGACCGCCATGAGCTGGAGGAGGTGTCCACGCCGCTCTATGCCAATCGCGTGCGGGTCTATCCGCAGGCGGTGCAGGGCCGGGTGCGCCGGGCGAAATGGGCGGTGTTGGTCTTCTGCCTCGCCGTCTACTACCTCCTCCCCTGGCTGCGCTGGGACCGCGGTCCCGGCCAGCCGGACCAGGCGGTGCTGGTGGACATGGCGCATGGCCGCCTGTTCTTCTTCTGGATCGAGCTCTGGCCGCAGGAGGTCTACTACCTCACCGGTCTTCTGGTGCTGGGCGCGGTGGCGATCTTCGCCGCCACCTCGCTCTTCGGCCGGGTCTGGTGCGGCTTCGCCTGCCCGCAGACGGTCTGGACCGACCTGTTCATGTGGGTGGAGCGGCTGATCGAGGGCGACCGCAATGCCCGGATGCGGCGCGACCGCAAGCCGCGCTGGGACTGGTCGGACCGCGCGCGCAAGCTGGCGAAGCACGGTGCCTGGCTGCTGATCGCCATGCTGACCGGCGGCGCCTGGGTGATGTATTTCAACGACGCGCCGACCCTGCTGCGCGATGCGCTGGCAGGGGATGTCTCGCTGGCGGTGCTCGGCTTCTTCGGCCTGTTCACCGGCACCACCTACCTGCTGGCCGGCTGGGCGCGGGAGCAGGTCTGCACCTATATGTGCCCCTGGCCGCGCTTCCAGGCCGCGATGATGGACGCGGACAGCCTCATCGTCTCCTACCGCGGCTGGCGCGGCGAGCCGCGCGGCAAGGCTCGCGCCGCCGGCGCTGGCGACTGCGTGGACTGCCGGGCCTGCGTGAATGTCTGCCCGACCGGGGTGGACATCCGTGACGGGGTTCAGCTCTCCTGCATCGGCTGCGGCCTCTGCATCGATGCCTGCGACAGCATCATGACGAAGCTCGGCCGTCCCGAGGGGCTGATTGCCTTCGAGACACTGAACAACCTCGCCGCCTCCGAGGCCGCGACCGCGATGCTGCCCCCCGGCGCCGCCCGGCGTGGGCCGGGCATGGCGGCGCGGCAGGCACCGCGCATCCTTCGTACGCGCACCTACCTCTATGTCGCCGTGCTCTGCGTGGTGGCCGGGGCGATGCTGGCTGGCCTGGCACTGCGCCAGCCGGGCGGGCTGGAGGTGCTGCGCGACCGCGCGCCGCTCTTCGTCAAGCTCTCCGACGGCAGCCTGCGCAACAGCTACACGCTGAAGCTCTCCGACCGGCGGCATGAGGCGGCGACCCTCGCCGTGACGGTGGAGGGCCTGCCCGAGGGCACGCATCTGCAGGTGGTGGGCAGCGAGGCCAGCGATGCCGCCGGCCGCCCGCTGGTCACCACCAAGCCGGACGGCGTGGCCGAATGGCGGCTGCTGGTGACCATCCCTGCCGGGGCGCTGCCGCAGGCGGACAGCACGGATGTCACGATTCGCTTGCTGGAGCCGGCCGGCGACCGCAGCCTCGCCAGCCAGCACAGCGTCTTCCTCGGACCGAAGCCATGAGTGCCACGACCCTTCCATCCCGGCGCGGCCGGTGGATCCCCTGGGTCTTCGTCGGCGGCATGCTGCTGGTGATCGCGGTGAACGGCGTGCTCATCACCGCCGCCGTCTCCACCTTCACCGGCACCACCGTCGGCCAGGCCTATGACCGCGGCCGCACCTACAACCACATCCTGGAGGAGGCGGCCCGGCAGCGCGCCCTCGGCTGGTCGGCGGAGGTATCCTGGGCGGCTGACCGCCTCGCCCTCCAAGCCCACGACCGCGACGGCGCGCCGCTGCCCGCGGATACCGCGGTCACCGGCATCCTGCTGCGGCCGCTGGAGGGCAGGGAACTGCCGCTCTCCTTCCAGCCCTCCGGCCCGGGCGCCTGGACCGCTGCTGCCCAGGTGCCGGAGCCCGGCCAGTGGGAGGCGCGGCTGACCCTGAAGCGCCCGGATGGCTCTCGCCTGCAAGTGCAGCGGAGGCTGATGCTGCCGTGACCGCACTCCCCGCCACCCTGGAACCCGCCGAGCCCGGCCTCTCCGCCGCCGGTTGCGCCCATTGCGGCGCCCCGGTCGCGCCCGGTGCCGGCCGCTTCTGCTGCACCGGCTGCGAGGGCGCGCATGCGCTCATCGCCGGCCTCGGCCTGGAAGCCTTCTATCGGCGGCGGGAGACGGCCTCCGGCGAGCTTCGTCCTGCCGATGCGCCCCCGGCCATCCGCTTCGCCACCCATGCGCGGCCGGAGCGGGGCGGGGAGGAGCACAGCCTGGATCTCATGGTCTCCGGCTTGACCTGCGGTGCCTGCGTCTGGCTGCTGGAACAGGCCCTGGCCGCCGAGCCGGATGTCCTGCGCGCCCGCGCCGGCCTGAGCACGCGGCGCCTTTCCATCACCTGGCGCGGCCCGGCAGAGCGCGCCGATGCGCTGGCGGCGCTGGTGGCGCGCCTCGGCTTCCATGTCGTGCCCTGGTCGCCGGCCTGCCTGCGCGCCGCGGAGGATGCGGAAGGCCAGGCGCTGCTGCGCGCCCTGGGCATCGCCGCCTTCGGCTCGATGAATGTGATGCTCGTCTCCGTTGCCGTCTGGGTCGGCACGGATATGGGCGAGGGGACGCGCTCCCTGATGCACTGGCTGGCGGCGCTGATCGCGCTGCCGACCGTGCTGGTAGCGGGGATGCCCTTCTACCGCTCCGCCTGGTCGGCGATCCGGGCCGGGCGGGTCAACATGGATTTTGCCATCTCCCTCGGCGTCCTCGCCACCACGGCGATGAGCCTGTCGGAGACGCTGCGCAACGGCCCCTATACTTGGTTCGACGGCGCGACGGCGCTGCTGGCCGTGCTGCTCGCCGGACGGGTGCTGGATCGCGGGGCGCGGCGCCGCGTCCGCCAGGTCTGCGCCGAGTTGCTGGCGCTGCAGTCGGGTGAGGTCGCGCTGCTCACCTCCACCGGCGAAACCCGCACGGTGCCGGTCGAGTCCATCCACCCCGGCGACCGCCTGCTGATCGCTGCCGGGGAGCGGCTGCGCCTCGACGGCGTGCTGGAATCGGGCGAGGCGCTGCTCGACACCTCCGCCAGCACGGGCGAGAGCCTGCCGCGCCGCTTCGCCGCCGATGCGCCGCTGCCGGCCGGCGCGGTGAACATGGGCAGCGCCTTCGTGCTGCGGGTCACCGCCGCGGCCAAGGATGGCTCGCTGGCCGCAATGGCGCGGCTGCTGGAACAGGCCGAGCAGGCACGCGGCCGCTATGTCTCCATCGCCGACCGCGCGGCGCGGCTCTATGTGCCGGTGGTGCATACGGTGGCGGCGGCCACCTTCCTCGGCTGGTGGCTAGGGGTGGGCGTCTCCTGGCAGGAGGCGCTGGTGCCGGCCGTGGCCGCACTCATCATCACCTGCCCCTGTGCCCTGGCTATCGCCGTTCCCGCGGTGCAGGTGGTGGCGGTGGGTTCGCTGTTCCGCCGCGGCGTGCTGGTCACCTCGCCCACGGCACTGGAGCGGCTGGCGGCCTGTGACCATGCGGTGCTGGACAAGACCGGCACCCTGACCATGGGTCGCCCCGAATTGCTGCCCGACCCGTCCCGGCCGCCCGAGGCTCTGGCCGCCGCAGCGGCGCTGGCGGCGAACAGCCGCCACCCCTTGGCCCGGGCGCTGGCCCGCGCCTGCCCGGTCCCGGCCGCGCCGGGGGTGGAGGAGATTCCCGGCCAGGGCTTGCGCCACGGCGCCGCGCGCCTGGGCAGCGCCGCCTTTTGCGGCGTGGAGGCGCCGGAGGAAAGCCTGATCCTCTGGTTCCGCGAGGGGCCGGATGCCGCCCCGGTCGCCTTCCGCTTCGCCGACCGGCTGCGCCCGGATGCGGCGGAGGCGGTGGCGGCGCTGCACCGTCTTGGCCTCTCCACCGAATTGCTCTCCGGCGATGGCGCCCCCGCCGTGGCGGAGGCTGCGCAGGCGACCGGCATCGGAAGCTGGCAGGCGCGGGTGACGCCGGAGGACAAGGCGGAGCGCATCCGCGCGCTCTGCGCCGAGGGCAAGCGTCCGCTGATGCTTGGCGACGGCATCAATGATGCGGCGGCGCTGTCCCTGGCCCATGCCTCTGCCAGCCCTGCCGGCGCCACCGACCTGGCGCAGTCCGCGGCCGATCTGGTGCTGCAGGCTGAGGGGCTGTCGGCGCTCCCGGCCGCGGTTGCCACGGCGCGGCGGGCGCAGCAGGCGGCACGGCAGAATATCGGCTTCAGCCTGGCCTATAACGTGGTGGCCGTGCCAGCCGCCATGCTCGGCCTCGCCACGCCGCTGATCGCGGCGCTGGTGATGGCCTCCTCCTCGATCATCGTCATCCTCAACGCGCTTCGCGTCAGCAGGGAGGCCCGCCCATGACCGCCCTTACCTTGCTCGTGCCGCTCGCCCTCGGCTTTGGCCTGCTGGCCCTGCTCGGCTTCGTCTGGACGCTGCGCAGCGGCCAGTACGAGGATCTGGACGGCGCGGCCAGCCGTATCCTGTTCGACGATCTTCCCCGGAAGGAACCCCGCCGATGACCACATCGCATTTCCCCCTCAGCCGCATGCTGTTCATGGCCGCTTCGGCTGTCATCGCCCTGATCGGCCTGCTGGCGGCCGGCATTGCCCGCGATGACGGGATGAGCCTGTTCGGCCTTGGCCTGTTCGGCTTCGGGGTGCTCTTTATCCTCTCGCTCATCAAGCGCGGCTTCGACGAGGCGGAGCAGGCGCGCAAGCTGGAGGGCTGAGGGGCTTTCCCCTTACCCGCCCGGCATGGCGGTCGCTGCCTCGGCCGGCGGCCGCTCGGGCG
The DNA here is from genome assembly GCA_937930165.1 of uncultured Acetobacteraceae bacterium. Lineage (GTDB taxonomy): Bacteria > Pseudomonadota > Alphaproteobacteria > Acetobacterales > Acetobacteraceae > CALGVL01. Next base: position 13,536 of record CALGVL010000090.1, on the reverse strand, counting down.
ATGCCTCCAGGAAGGCATCGCAAATCTGCCAGAACCGGGCGCGCGGTGCGTCGGCCTCGCCCAGCAGCTCATGCCGTGCGCCGGGGATCACCTCCAGCCGGCCTTGGGGCAGCGCCGCAGCGAAGCGCGCGATCGCCGCATTGTCGGTGATCCGCTCATCCTCCGCTGCCAGCAACAGGACCGGGATGGCGATCCGGCCCGGCAGATCCGGATCCGCCAGAGCGGCGACCGAGCGCAGTGCCGCCCGCGACCAGCCCCAGGTGGCGGCGCCAATGCGTAGCCGCGGGTCATGCGCCAGCCAGGCTGCGGTGCGGGCGAAGCGCAGCGGGCAGGTGGTGAAGGGATTGGTCTCGACGCTGGCATGGGCAGCGCGGATCGCCCGCCGGTGCCCGCCGTTATAGCAGCCTGCCATCCCCGGCAGGGCGCAGATCAGGCCGGTGAGCGCCAGTGCCCGCTGCAGCGGCATGCCATTCCGCTGGAAGTCGATCATCGGCGCGCTCAGGATCGCGCGCCGGACCAGTCCGGGATACGCGGCGAGATAGCGCAGGGCGATGTTCCCGCCCATGGAATGCGCCAGCAGCAGCAGAGGCCCGCCAGCCAGCGAAGGCTCCACCTTCTCCCGCACCAATTGCGCCAGATCCGCCACATAATCGGCGAAGTCCCGGACATGGCCTTTGTTGGGATCCGGCAGCAGCCGGCCGGACCGCCCCTGGCCGCGCCAGTCGAGCGTCCAGACCGAGAAGCCGCGGCGGCGCAGTTCCGCGACGGTCTCCAGATGCTTCTCGATGAACTCGGCCCGGCCGTTGAGCAGCAGCATGGTGCCGCGCGGCCTACCATCCTTGCCGCCCCAATAGGCAGCACGCAGCGGCAGGCCATCCCCGGCGCGGAGCCAGTGCACGGTGCCGCCGGTCGCGGTGATCGCCGCTGCACCCTCCGGATCGGCCCATTCGGGGCGGGGCGCGAAAGGGGCGGAAGTGGCGATCATGGCCTCTCCATGCCACAGCCGGGTCGATAGCTTGCCGGGAATTCCCCCGATGCCGCGGCACGAGACCGTGCCTGCACAATCAACGGATGCTGAGCGTGGCTCAGTGCCGCTGTGATCCGGTTCGGGTCCGGCGCATTTGCCTGTCCCTGCCCCGGCAGCCCTTCGTCGTCAAGAGTGGACTACCCCACGGGTGCGGCACGCTTCGCCCGTTGGCGCATGGCCAGGGCTGGCAGCATGGCAACCAGACAGGCCACGGCCACCGCCATGAAGCTGTCGCGGAAACCGAGCATGCCGGCCTGGGCCTGCACCACGCGGCTCAGCACGTCATAGGCTCCGCCCAGGCGCTGCGTGTCAGGCACGCCGTCCTGCCGCAGCAGGCCATCGGCCATGCGCAGGAATTCCAGCGTCGCCGAGCCGGCGGTGCCGTCCTGCGTCGTGACCATGGTCTGCGCATAGAATTCCGTATGCTGCTCCAGCAGGATGGAGAGCAGGTTCACCCCCAGGGCCCCGCCCATCTGCCGGGCGAAATTGATCGCCCCCGCGCCCTGGCCAAGCCAGCGCGGCGGCAGGGCGCGCAGCGCCCCCGCATTCATGCTGGGCATCGCCAGGCCCAACCCGATGCGGCCGATGAGGATCCAGATTGCCAGGGTCCAGAAGGGCGTGTCCGTATCCACCGCCGCCATCAGCCAGCAGGAAAGGGCGAAGAACAGCAGGCCGAGGGTGATCGGCTGCCAGGCGGGGAGGCGATCCGCCAGCCGCCCGGCGATGGGGAAGACGATCACCATCACCAGCCCCGCCGGCATCAGCAGCAGCCCGGCCCGCGTCGCGGTATAGCCCTGCACCACCTGAACGAAGAGCGGCGCCAGATAGGTGGTGCCGAAGATGCAGGCGCCATAGACCAGCGCCACCGCCGAGGCCCCGGCGAAGCCGCGGTTGGCGAAGAGCCGCGGATTGAGCAGCGGCGCGCTGGCCCGCAATTCCCACAGCACGAAACCCAGTGCTGCCGCGCCCGCAAGGGCCAGTTCGGACATGACGCGGTTCGAGCCCCAGCCCTCCCGCTGCCCGCTCGACAACCCTGTCAGCAGGGCGAAGAGCGCCAGGACCAGCAGGCCGAAGCCGAGCCAGTCGAAGGGCCGCCGGGGCCCCTCCGTCGCGCGGTCCGGCATGAAGACGATGCCGAGGCCAAGCCCGACCAGCGAGACGGGCACGGCCAGGAAGAAGACCGACCGCCAGCCATGATCGTCCACCAGAAGCCCACCGATGGTCGGGCCGAGGGCCGGTGCCAGCACCACGCCGACCGCATAGATCCCCATGGCGGAGCCGCGGCGCTCCGCCGGGAAGACCTGGAAGATGAGCTGCATCGCCAGCGGCTGCAGCAACCCTGCCGCGCCGCCCTGCATGACGCGGCCGGCGATCAGCATGCCTTCGTTCTGCGCGAAGCCAGAGACGGCGGAGCCGATCACGAAGACTGCCACCGCCGCCACATAGGTCAGGCGGCAGCCGAAGCTCTCCACCGCCCAGGCATTCAGCAGCATGGTCCCGGTGACTGCCGCGAGGAAGCCGGTGGAGAGGAGCTGCGCCTGGTCCTGGCCGATGCCGAAGGCGCCCATCACCTCCGGCAGCGCGACATTGGTGATGGTGGAGGAGAGGATGGTGGCGATGGTGCCGATCATCGCCGTGACGGTGACGAGCCAGCGATAGGCCGGGCCATAGCGGAGGAACAGCGCCTCCACGCTCTGCGCGCGGGGCGCCGGGGCGTCACTCACGCGCCGCCTCGACCACGACCATCATGCCGGGGCGGAGCATATCGTTCTCCGGTGGTGGCTGCAGGGCGATGCGGATCGGCAGGCGCTGGGTGATCTTGGTGAAATTGCCGCTGGGATTTGGCGCCGGCAGCAGGGCGAATTCGCTGGTGGCAGCGCCGGCCACGCGCTCCACCACGCCCTCGAAGCGCCGGCCAGGGAAGGCGTCCACCGTCAGCCGCACCGGGGTGCCAGGGCGGAAATGGCGGATCTCCGTCTCCTTCACATTGGCCTCCACCCGTACCTTCGACGGGTCATGCACCATCAGCAGGCGCTGGCCCGGCGTGACGTACTCGCCGGCATCGGCGAAGACGCGGTCCACCACGCCGTCGAAGGGCATGCGGATGGTGCGGTCCTGCAGATCCAGCGCTGCCCGATCCCGCTGCGCCTGCAACTCCCGCTCCTGCGGCTCCAGGGCTTCGAGCTGCCGGCGCAGCACGTTCAGCTCCTCCCGCGCCGCCGCGGCGGCGGCGAGCTGGGCCTCGGCATTGCGGATCTCCGCCTGGGCGCCGAGGACCTTTTGGCGGGCGGTATCGAGCGCGCTGCGTGCCTGGTCGTGCCGCTGGCGGGTGCCGCTGCCGGTCGCCATCAGCCGGTTCGCGCGCTCGAATTCCGATTCGGCGAAGATCCGCTCGGCCTCCGCCGCCGGCAGGGCAGCGCGGGCTGCTTCCAGCTTGGCGCGGCTGGAGGCCTGCTGGCTTTCGGTCTGCTGGTCCACCATGGCGATTCGCGCCTCCAGCTCCCGCCGCCGCGCGGCGAGGCTGGCGAGACGCGCCTCGATCTCCTGCACCGCCAGGGCGGAGTCGCGGCTGTCGATGCGGACCAGCACCTCCCCCGCGGGGATCCGGTCGCCGGCGATGACCCGGACCTCGGAAACCCAGCCCGGGACGCGGCTGGCGAGAACCACCATATCCGCCGCCACCCGGGCATCATCCACGAAGACCAGGGTGACCAGGCGGTGGACGAACCAGGCGGCCCCGGCCAGCCCAGCGAGCAGGACGGCCAGCAAGGCGCCGAGCCGCAGGCGCTGCCAGGCCCGGTTCCGCCGCAAAGCCAGGGCGGCCACCTCGCGGGGCTGGACGCTAGGCGACCCGATGTCCATCTGCCGGCTCCTCTTGTTCCGCAGCCGGGGCAGTGCCGGGGAGGCAGGCGCCTACGCGTTCTGCCACGCGCTCCAGCACATGCAGGCAGGCGGCCAGCTCGGCCTCCGGGATGCCGGCCAGGATCTCGGCCCGGACCTCGGTCGCGGCGGCTTCGATCCGGCCGATCAGCGGGAGGGCCTTGCGGGTCAGGTGCAGGGTCTTGGCGCGGCGGTCATGCGCGGCCTCGCGCCGCTCCACCAGCCCCTCGCGCTCCAGCCAGTCCAGGGTGCGGACCAGGGTGGGGCCCTCGACCGAGAGGCGGGCAGCGAGTTGCTTCTGGGTCAGCCCCTCGCCGCCGCGCGCGAGGTGCAGCAGGGCCAGCCAGCGCGCCTCGGTCAGGCCGAATTCGGCAATGCGGGCATCCAGCCGGCCGCGCCAGCGCCGTGCGATCCGGCCGATGGTCACGCCCAGCCGCCACTGGGTCCGGGCGAGGGAAGACCCGTCGATCATGCGGACAGACTAGGACGCCTGCGAATAGCTAGGAAGCTACTTGTTCAGGGTTGGTGTGCGGCGCAGCATGAGCTGCCCTTCACGCCGGCGCGGAACTGCTCCACCTTTCCGGCTTCCGGCTTATCTGGAGAATACTTGGTGACCGCAGCCACCGAACCCGTCCTGGCCGAAGAGGCCGATGGCGTCGTCACCCTCCGCCTGAACCGGCCGGAGCGCGGCAATGCGCTGGGACCGGAGATGGTGGAGGCGCTGCGCGATGCCTTCGAGGGGGCCGTGACCTCCGGGGCCCGTCTCATCGTGCTGCGCGGGGAGGGGAAGCATTTCTGCACCGGCTTCGACCTCTCGGATCTGGAGGCGCTGTCGGATGGCGACCTGCTGCTCCGCTTCGTGTGCATCGAGGAATTGCTGCAGCGTATCCATGCCGCGCCGGTGATGACGCTGGCTGTCGCCACCGGCCGCACCTTCGGCGCCGGCGCGGATCTCTTCGCCGCCTGCGACCGCCGCATCGCCCTGCAGGGCAGCAGCTTCGCTTTCCCCGGGCCGGGCTTCGGTCTGGTGCTGGGCACGGGGCGGCTGGCAGCGCTGGTCGGGCGGGACGCGGCGCGGGCGATCCTGCTTGGCGGCGCGGAGATGCCGGCCGAGGATGCGCTGCGCGCCGGCCTCGCCACAGCGGTGCTGGAGGCCGGTGCGGTCGAGGCGGAGATCGCCCGTGCTGCCGCGGCGGCGAAGCGGCTCGATGCCCGGACCGTTGCCGCGCTGCACCGGCGCACGGCGCAGGCGGATGACGATGCCGACCTTGCCGCGCTGGTCCGCTCCGCCGCCCGGCCGGGGCTGAAGCAGCGCATCCTGGACTATCGTGCGAGTGTCGCGCGCGCCCGCACCCGCTGAAAGGGAGGAAGACATGCCGAAGATTCAGGCGGACCGGCTGCGGGAGATCGGCAGGGCGCTGCTGGCCGCCAATGGCGTGCCGGAGGAGGAGGCGGCGACCGTCGCCCGGCATTGCGTGAATGCCAACCTCGCCGGGCATGACAGCCACGGCATCATCCAGATCCCCGGCTACATAGACCGCGTGAAGGCCGGCCATATCGTGCCGGGCGCGCCCTTCACCATCGTGCAGGAGAGCCCGACTACCACCGTCGTCGATGGCAATTGGGGCTTCGGCTATGTCATCAACGAAAAGGCGATGCGGCTGACCATCGAGAAGGCGCGCCAATCCAACATTGCCGCCGCCACGGTGTTCCGCCAGGGCCATGTCGGGCGGCTGGCCAGCTATCCGCTGATGGCGGCCGAAGCGGGGATGATCGGCATGGCCTGGGCGGATTCCGGCCGCTCCCCCAAATCCGTCGCGCCCTTCGGCGGGCGGGAGGCGCGGCTCGGCACCAATCCCTGGGCCATCGCCGTGCCCTCGGATCTGGAGGGGCCGCTCTTCATCGACATGGCGACCTCCGCCGTCGCGGTCGGCAAGGTGAAGCTGGCCGAGGCGCGCGGCCAGCCCATCCCGAAGGGCTGGGTGGTGGACAGTGAGGGCAACCTGACCACCGATCCGAAGAAGCTCTCCGGCGGCGCGCTGCTGCCCCTCGGCGGGCCGGGGGAAGGCTACAAGGGCTACGGGCTGGCGGTGATCGGGGAGATCCTCTGCGGCCTGCTGACCGGCCTCGGCTTCGGGGGGGAGCCGACGGGGCGCCACAATGACGGCTGCTTCCTGCTGGCGATCAAGGTGGACGCCTTCCGGCCGCTGGCGGAATTCCGCGCCCAGGTGGCGGATCTCGCCGCCTATCTGAAGGCGACGCCACCTTCGGAGGGCAGCAGCGGCGTGATGTATCCGGGCGAGATCGAGCACAGGCAGGAGGTCGAGCGCGCCCGGGACGGCATCGAGATCGAGGAGACAACCTGGGCGAAGTTGCGTGGGCTGGCGGAAGCCGCCGGCCTCGCGGAGAGGCTCGGCTTCGGCACCGCCTGAACCCTTCGCATCGACGGGGCCGCGCCAACCGGCCTAAGCTTCCCGGCAGGAACGGGAGGAAGAGCGAAATGGGCCAGGAAAGCAAGCTGGTTGCCAGCTTCGCGGAGGCGGTGGCGGACATCCCGGACGGCGCGGTGATCGCCTTCGGCGGCTTCGCCGCGCCAGGCACGCCCTATAACCTCATCAAGGCGCTGCTGGCGCAGGGGGCGAGGAACCTCACCTGCATCGCCAACACCACCGGCGGGGCGCATCAGCCGCGCATGCCGGATATCGCCATGCTGGTGGAGAACGGGCAGGTGCGGAAGGTGATCTGCAGCTTCACCGCCGCCACCCGCCCGACCGATGTGCTGCCCTTCACCAAATTCTACGAGGCTGGGGAGGTGGAGGCCGAATTGGTGCCGCAGGGCACGCTGGCCGAAAGGTTGCGCGCCGCCGGCGCCGGCATCCCCGCCTTCTACACACCCACCGCGGTCGGCACCGAACTGGCCGAGGGCCGCGAGACGCGGGTCTTCAATGGCCGGGAGTACCTGCTGGAATATGCCCTGCCGGTGGATTACGCCTTCCTGCGCGCCCATCGGGCGGATGCGGCCGGGAACCTGCAATACCGGCTGAGTCAACGGAATTTCAATCCACTGATGGCCATGGCCGCCCGTACCGTGATCGCGGAAGTGGAGGAGGAGATCCTGCCCGCCGGCGCCATGGATCCGGATCAGGTCCACACGCCCGGCATCTTCGTGCAGCGGCTGGTGCGCATCCCGCCCGCGCCCGAAGGAATCTGGCCCGTCCGCAGGCAGGAGCGCGCCCGATGAGTGACAGGATGGGTTGGAGCCGCCAGCAGATGGCCGACAGGCTGGCGCGCGAATTCCAGGATGGCTGGATCGTCAATCTCGGCGTCGGCATCCCGACGCTCTGCTCCAATACCGATATCGGCGACCGGCAGGTGATCTACCATGCCGAGAACGGCGTGATCGGCTACGGCCCGGTGCTGCCGGAGGGGCAGGAGGACCTGCACCTGGTCAATGCCGGCGGGCAGAATGTCTCGCTGAATCCGGGCGCGGCCATCGTGCATCATGCGGACAGCTTCGCCATCATCCGCAGCGGCCGCATCGATGTGACGGTGATGGGCGCCTATGAGGTTTCCTGCACCGGCGACTTCGCCAATTGGAAGGTGGCCGGGGCCAAGGGCGGCGGCATCGGCGGCGCCATGGACCTGGCGGCTGGTGCGAAGCGTGTGTTCATCATCCTGGAGCACACCACCCGCAAGGGCGAGCCGCGCCTGGTGCGGCGCTGCGCCCTGCCGGTGACGGCGCGCGGCGTGGTGACGCTGGTGGCGACGAATTACGGGCTGTTCGAGCCCGCGGGCGAGGGCTTCCGGCTACGGGAACTGGCGCCCGGCATCACGCGGGACATGGCGCAGGCCGCGACCGGCGCGCCGCTGATCGGGTAAGGAGGAATCCGGCATGGGCCTGCATATCGACTATTACGCCTCGCTGAATTCGCCCTGGACGCATCTCGGCGCGGCACGGATCGAGGCGCTGGCGGCGAAGCACGGCGCCTCCCTGCGCATCTGGCCGGTGGATTTCGGTACCATCTTCGCCGGGTCGGGCGGGCTGCCCCTGCCGAAGCGCTCGCCGCAGCGCCAGGCCTACCGATTGCAGGAACTGGCGCGCTGGCGCGAGCATCTGGGCATCCCCATCACCATCCAGCCGAAGCATTTTCCGGCGAACGAAGTGCCGGGGGCCTGCTGCGTCATCGCGCTGCGCGAGACCATGGGCGATGCCCCGGCCATCCGCCTGGCGCACCGCATCCTCAAGGCGCTGTGGGAGGAGGAGCGCAATCCTGGCGACCCCACGACCCTCGCCGAGCTGATCGCGGAAACCGGGCTGGATCCCGAGACTGTTCTGCGCCGGGGCGCCGAGCCGCGCTGGGCGGAGCGGCGGGAGGCGGATACCAAGGCGGCGCTCGACCGTGGCGTTTTTGGTGCGCCCAGCTATGTCATTGGCGAGGACATCTTCTGGGGCCAGGATCGGCTGGACTTCGTGGACCGGCGGCTGGCGCGGGGCTGAAAGGGAGAGTCATGCCGGAAGGCTTCGTCGGCCAATCGGTTCGCCGCTTCGAGGATGCGCGCTTCCTCACCGGCCGGGGCCGCTACATCGCGGATCTGGAAGTGCCAGGCGCACTGCACCTGCATGTGCTGCGCTCCCCGCATGCCCATGCACGCATCCTGTCCGTCGGCACCGAGGTGGCGCGGGCCATGCCCGGCGTCCATGCCATCCTCACCGGCGCCGACCTGGCGGCAGAGGGCATCGGGCCGCTGCCCTGTCCCGCCGTGGTGCAGACCATCGGCCCGCTCATCATCCCGGAGCGCCACGCCCTTGCCCGCGACCATGTGCGCCATGTGGGCGAGCCGGTCGCCTGCGTCATTGCCGACAGCCCTGCCGCTGCGCGCGATGCGGCCGAGGCGATCGAGGTGGAATACGAGGCATTGCCTGCGGTGGTGGACAGCCTCGCCGCCCTGGCGCCAGGGGCGCCGCAGATCTGGCCGCAGGCACCGGGCAACCTGGCCTTCCGCTTCGAGAAGGGCGACCGCGCCGCAGTGGAAGCCGCCTTCGCCCGCGCCGCGCATGTGGTCACGCTCGATCTGGTCAACAACCGCGTCCATGCCGCGCCGATCGAGCCGCGCGGCGCCATCGGACGTTACGATCCCGCCACTGGCGGCTTCGACCTGGAACTGGCCGGGCAGTCCGTCCACAACATCCGTGACCAGCTTGCCGGTTCCGTGCTCCGCCTGCCGCCGGAGCGCATCCGCGTCCATTGCCCGGATGTCGGCGGTGGCTTCGGGCTGAAGAACTTCCTCTTCCCCGAGCATGTCCTGGTGCTGGTCGCGGCCCGCCGGCTGGGGCGGCCGGTGCGCTGGGTGGCCGATGGCTCGGAGGAATTCCTGGGCGCCGTGCATGGCCGCGACATGCGGGGCCGGGCGCGGCTGGCGCTGGATGCGGAGGGACGCTTCCTGGCGCTGCATGCCGAGATGGCGGCGGATATGGGCGCCTATTGCTCCTCGCACGGGCCGTCCTGCCCGACCAATTCCTGCTCCACCGCGCTCGGCGGCGTCTATGCCATCCCGGCGATGCTGCTGGAGGTGCGCGGCGCCTTCACCAACACCACGCCCGTGGATGCCTATCGCGGCGCCGGCAAGCCCGAGGCCAATTACATCACCGAAAGGCTGGTGGAAGCCGCCGCGCGGCAATGCGGCTTCGACCCCGTCGCGCTGCGTCGGCGGAACGTGATCCGCAGCTTCCCCTATCGCAGCGCGCTCGGGATGCTGATGGATTGCGGCCCCTTCGCGCAGAGCCTGGACCGGGCCGCGGCGCCGGCCGACCGCGCCGGCCTTGCCGCCCGCCGCGCCGAATCCGCGGCGCGCGGCAGGCTACGCGGCCAGGGCATCGCCTGCTTCCTGGAAACCGCGCGCGGCGCGCCGAATGAATGGGCGGCGATCCGCTTCGCGCCGGACGGGACTGTGCAGCTTGTCATCGGCACCCAGTCCAATGGCCAGGGCCATGAGACGAGCTACCCGCAGGTGGCTGCCGACCGCCTCGGCCTGCCGCTGGATCGTTTCCGGCTCTTGCAGGCGGATACGGCGGTGGTCGCCAGCGGCGCCGGGCATGGTGGGGCGCGGTCCATGCATCTCGGCGGTGGCGCGCTGGTGAAGGCGATTGATGCGGTTCTGGCAAAGGCGCGCCTGATCGCCGCACATTTGCTGCAGGCGGCACCGGCTGATCTGGCCTTCGCTGCCGGCCGCTTCGGCATCCCGGAGAGTGAGCGCGGCATCACCCTTGCTGCTGTCGCGGAGGCCGCGCGCGATCCGGCCAATCTGCCGGAAGGCATGGCGCCCGGCCTGGATGTGGAGGCGATGAACCTCTCCGACCTCGTCACCTTCCCCTCCGGCAGTCATGTGGCGGAGGTGGAGGTGGATCCGGAAACCGGCGCGGTCACGCTGCTGCGCTACCAGGCCGTGGATGATTACGGCCGGTTGATCAATCCGCTGCTGACCGCGGGCCAGGTGCAGGGCGGCGTGGCCCAGGGCATCGGCCAGGCACTGATGGAGCAGGTGGCCTATGACCCGGACTCAGGCCAGCTCCTCAGCGCCTCGCTGATGGATTACGCGCTGCCGCGGGCAGGGGACCTGCCGCCGCTCGATATCCGGTTTGAAGAGATGCCCACCGCCTCCAATCCCCTCGGCGTGAAGGGCTCCGGCCAGGCCGGCTGCATCGCGGCGCCACAGGTGGTGATGGCGGCGGTGCTGGATGCGCTGGCGCCGCTCGGCGTCACCGCGCTCGACATGCCGGCGACGCCGGAGCGCATCTGGCGGGCGATCCGCACCGCGCGCGGGGGCTGATCCGGGCCGTTGCACCGGCGGGCAGGCATGCCACCATGGCGGCATGCCGCCCCGCAGTCTCGACGCACCCTCCAAGGACCAGCGCCACCGCCGCATCCTCGCCGCGCTGGCGGCGGATCCCACCGTGCGGATTTCCACCCTTGCCGCCGAATTCGGCGTCTCCACCGAGACGGTGCGGCGCGACATCGAGGAATTGTCGCGCCGTGGGGCGGTCCGCCGCACCTATGGCGGCGCCTCCGTCACCCATGCCGGCTTGCAGCCGGCGGTCGGACAGCGCGAACGCATGGCGGTGGCGGAGCGGGCGCGGATCGGTGCCGCCGCCGCCGCGCTGGTGGAGCCGGGGGCGGTGCTGATGGTGGATGCAGGCTCCACCACCGCGCATTTCGCCCGCGCCCTTGCCGTGCGCGATCCCAGCGGGACCGTGCTGACCAACAGCCTCATCGTCGCGGAGGCGCTGGGGGCGGCGGCGAGCATGCGCGTCATCCTTTGCCCTGGCGATCTCTACCCCGCCGAACGCGCCGCCTACGGGCCGGAGACGCATGGCTTTCTGGAGCGGTTCAATGCCGACATGGCGCTGATCGGCGCCTCCGGCCTGACCGTGGCCGGACCCTCGGATGTGGAAAGCCGGGCGAGCTGGGTGAAGCGCGCCATGCTGGGCCAGGCGGTGCGGCGGGTGCTGCTGGTGGATTCCGGCAAATTCGGCAAGGCGCATCTGGAGCGGATCTGTGGTCTGTCCGCCCTGACCGACCTGGTGACGGACCGCGCCCCGCCGCCCGATCTGGCCGCTGCGCTGGATCGCGCCGGGGTGCGGATCACCATCGCACCGCCAGAAGGTAATGTTTGACCTGCCACATTGATCGAGATAACTCCCACATAAGCGGGAGTTGTTCGAGACGTGACCGGATTGGCACCCGAAGGCAGCAAGGCGGCACTGGCACCGGCCCCCCTGGCCGCCGCGCCGCACGCCGCCCTGGCCGGGCTGCGCTGGGTGCTGACCGATATCGACGATACCCTGACCAGTGACGGCCGCCTGACCGCCGCCGCCTATGCGGCGCTTGAACGGCTGACCGAAGCCGGCATCGCCGTGGTCCCCGTTACCGGCCGCCCGGCTGGCTGGTGCGATATGATCGCCCGGCTCTGGCCGGTGGCCGCGGTGGTGGGGGAGAATGGCGCCCTCTGGTATGCCTATGACCCTGCCACCCGCCGGATGCGGCGGCATGAGGTGCAGGACGCACCGGCCCGCGCCGCCCTGCGCGCCAGGCTGGACGGGCTTGCCGCCCGCGCCATGGAAGCGGTGCCTGGCAGCGCCCTGGCCGCCGACCAGCCCTTCCGCCTCTTCGATGTGGCGGTGGATTTCCGCGAGGATGCGGGGCCGCTCGGCCTGGATGAAGCCGCCCGTATCGCCGCCATCTTCCGGGAGGGCGGGGCGGAGGCGAAGGTTTCCTCGATCCATGTGAATGCCTGGATCGGCCAGTGGGACAAGCTTTCCGGCCTGAAGCACCTCTTCGCCACGCTCTGGCGGCCGCTGGAGCAGGTGCTGGATTTGGTCGCCTATCTCGGTGACAGCCCGAATGATGCACCACTTTTCGCCACCCTGCCGTTTTCCGTGGGCGTTGCGAATGTGCGACCCTTTCTGGATAGGATGCCGGCCGCCCCCGCCTATGTCACGGAGCGGGAGGCCGGGGCCGGCTTTGTCGAATTCGCAGAGTCCGTGCTGGCGGCACGGGCAGCAATCTCGGGAGGAGCCAGATGATCCGCCAAGCCATTCCCACCGCCCTGGGCGCCGCCGCACTGGCCGCGCTGCTCGGCCTCTCGGCGCCGGCCCAGGCGCAGCAGGATGCCTGCAGCCATCGCGGCGCGCTGGACGATGCCTATTGCGACGAGGACCGCGACCTGGTGGCCGACCCGCCGCGCGATCCGTCACGCCTGCGCGATCCCTCCACCCTGGTCTTCGCCTATACGCCGGTGGAGGATCCGGCGCTCTACGCCAACCAGTTCCGGCCCTTCACGGACTATCTGAGCCAGTGCACCGGCAAGCGCGTGGTCTATTTCCAGGTGACCAGCAATGCCGCGCAGGTGGAGGCGATGCGCAGCGGCCGCCTGCATATCGCCGGCTTCTCCACAGGCCCTACCGCCTTCGCGGTGAACCTGGCCGGTGCCGTGCCTTTCGCCGTGAAGGGCGGCCCGGAGCACTACGAAAGCTACCGCGTGCAGATGCTGGTGCGCGCCGACAGCCCCTTCCGGACCCTGGCCGACCTGAAGGGCAAGCGGGTGGCGCATACCTCCGCCACCTCCAATTCCGGCAATCTGGCGCCGCGCGCCTTTTTCCCGGCCCTCGGCCTGGTGCCGGATCAGGACTATCGCGTGATCTATTCCGGCGGGCATGACCGCAGCGTGATGGGCGTGAATGCCGGCGACTATGATGCCGCGCCGGTCGCCTCCGACGTTTTTGGCCGCATGGTCGCGCGCGGCCAGGTGAAGGCGGAGAACATCCGCGTCATCTGGGAGAGCGATCCCTTCCCGACCAGCAGCTTCGCCCTGGCGCATGACCTGAAGCCGGAACTGGCGCAGAGGATCCGCCAGTGCTTCTTCGACTTCCGCTTCCCGGAGGCGATGAAGCGCGACCTCGGCGGCAATGACCGCTTCTGGCCCGCCACCTATCTGAAGGACTGGGAGCCGGTGCGTATCGTCGCCGACCGTGTGAACGCCCCCTACACTCGCGCCAATTTCGACGCCGAGGCGCGGCGCGAGGAGGAGGCCGCCGCCCGCCGTGCGCAGCAGCGCCGGCAGCAACAGCAGGC
>CALGVL010000089.1 GCA_937930165.1 uncultured Acetobacteraceae bacterium | reverse complement strand
GGCCAGTCGCCGGCGACGCCGAAGGCAAGCGCGGCCTGCCGCAATTCTGCCCAGGCGCGCGGGGCGAGACTGGCCGGCTCCGCCGCCGCCGCCGCATCACCGGTGCTGACGGTGACGCTGACCCCCGCCGGCCGCACCAGCACCCACTGGCAGAGCGTATCCAGCAGCCCGAGGAAGCGCACCGGGCCGGGCGTGGGATGCGCGAAATGCAGGTTGACGATGGGCGAATGGGAGGCCGGGGCCGGCAGATGCGGCAGCAGGCGCTGTGCCTCCCAGGGCGGCACTGCCAGGACGACGGCATCCTCCGGGCCGAGCGGCACCACCTCCTCCCCGAAATCCAGCGCCGAGGCGCGGCCACCCTGCTGCATCAGCCGGCGCAGCCGGGCGCCGAAGCGGATGCGCGCCCCCGCGCGCTCCAGCGCCGCCAGGGCCGGGACGACCAGATCCGGGCCAAGGCCGTTACGCGCCACCAGCAGCCGCGTCGCCTGCCGTCCGCGGAGACGGCGTAACACGGCGCCGAAGCGGCGGGAGGATGCCTCGGTGGAGGGCGTGTTCAGCGCCGCAACCACCAGCGGATCGACAAAGCCGCGATGGAATTCGGGATGCGCCGCCGTCACCTCCGCCACCGGCCGGTCGCGCAGCGGCAGGGCGAGCCGCGCCAGGGCCAGCAGCGCGCCCATGGAGAACCCCGCCGGGCGCAATTCCGGCCTGACCCAGTCGAGCGGCGAGAGCGCCACCCGCGCCGCCCTCCCGGTGGCGAGGTCGAGCACCGGCAGCCCCTCCGGCTCCGGCTCCACCCAGCCGGGCAGCGCGCCGATGCGCTCAAGGAAGCCGAGCGCGGCGCGGTTGGCGCCGATCAGCGCATGGGTGCCGTTATCGGTGCCGTCCGGCAGGGCGCGGCAGCGGCCGCCAGCCTGGGGCGAGGATTCATGGACCAGGACCGCATGGCCGGCTTCCGCCAAATGCAGCGCGGCAACCAGCCCGGCGATGCCGGCGCCGATGACATGCACCGTCATGCCGGCGTCCCGAAGCCCAGCGCCATCCAGGCCATGCGCAGCTTCTCCGCGGTGGTGAGGCGCGGGCGCTCGCCCCGCCGCTCCCAGCCGCGCGCCAGCAGACGGTCCAGCAGGCGCCGGTAGCCCCACATCATCACGCGGGCGGGCAGCAGCGCCTTGGCGTCATAGCCGCCGATCTCGGCCTCGGCGCGGGCGAAGCCGGCCCGGGCGCGGTCCGCCAGCCCGGCGCAGATTGCGGCAAAGCGGGGATGCGCCACGATCTCCTGCGCCGGCCCGTCCGGGATGCCCGCCGCCGCCAGCATGTCCAGCGGGACGTAGACCCGCTCCCGCCGCGCATCCTCATCCACGTCGCGAAGGATATTGGTGAGCTGGAAGGTATGACCGAGGGCGAGGCCGAAGCCTTCCGCCTCCGGCGCGCCGAAGATCCGCACCGCCATGGCACCGACACTGCCGGCGACGCGGCGGCAGTAGAGGTCCAGCGCGGCCTCATCCGGCAGGCGCAGCCGGTCGGCGGCGTCGGTTTCCATTCCGGCGACCATTGCCTCGCATTCGGCAAGCGGTACGCCGTATTCCTGCCGCGCCCAGGCCAGCTCGCGCGAGAGGGCGCAGTCCGGCGCCTGCAGCTTGCGGCGCCAGTCGGCCAGGAAGCGACGCTTCTCGGCTTCGGGCATGGCGCCATCGGCGATGTCGTCCACCGCGCGGCAGAAGGCATAGACCGCCCAGAGCGCCCGCCGCCGCCCGCCCTTCAGCGCCGCCATGCCGCGGGCGAAGGAGGAGCCGGCGCGGGAGACGCGGCTTTGCACCAGCGCCGCATCGCGGGGGCCGAGCCAGGGCGCGGCGGCGAAGGCGCGGGCGAAATCCGCCTTGTTTAGCGCCACCCGGCCAAGCACCGGGTCGGCGGCGCGCAGCCTGGCCAGCAGCCGCCGGGCCAGGGCGATGGTAACGGCACTCTGCCAGGCGAGGCGCCGCGCGGTCAGCAGCCGCGGCAGGGCGCTGGCGCGGTCGAGCTGTTCCTCCACCCGGTCCAGCGCCGCATCCAGCACCTCCCGCCGCTGGCCGATGTTGGCGGGGTCGAAGAAGCCCGATTCGCCGCCGGCAAGGTCCATCCAGGAAACCGGCAGATAGATGCGGCCGAGCGACTCGCGGTCCGGCACCAGGTCCTGCAGATGGTTCAGCACCTGCAAGGCGGTGCAGAGCGCATCGGCGGCGGCGATGGCGCGCGGGTCCGAATCGCCATGCAGCCGCAGCAGCATCCGCCCGACGGGATCGGCGGAGCGTCGGCAGTAATCCTCCAGCGCCGCCCAATCGGCATAACGTGCTTGCGTGGCGTCCTGCCGGAAAGCGGAGAGCATCAGCCGCGCCTCCTCCACCCCCACGGCAAGGTCGTGCAGCCGCCGCGCCTCCGGCATGGTGGTGGCGGGGTCGTCGAGGGCGCGCTCCATCGCGTCCAGCCGGGCGAGCTTCTCGGCGGGCGGCAGGTCGGGGCTGTCGCCGATATCATCCGCGGTGCGGACGAAGCGGTAGAACGCCATCACCTTCGCCCGCTGCGGCTTGGCCAGCAGCAGGGAGGCGGTGGGGAAATTCTCCTCGTCGTAATCCCTGGTCGGGGTCGCGGAGACGGCGACGCTGCTCATGCCGCCTTCATGACGGCTTATGCGCGGCCTTTCCAGCCCGCCCGGCGATCCGGGGCCGGAATGGCCCCGGAAGGCTGCCATGGCGGCCCGTCAGCCCGGCAGGAGGGCCAGGACCTTATCCGCTGCCTCGATCTCCGCCACCCGCGCCGCGGCACGCGGCAGCAGGCGGGCCAGGTAGAAATCGGTTATCGGGGCGTAACGCGCATCCGCCGCCGCGGCGCGGGCCAGCATCCAGCCGCCGAGCACCCAGCCCGCCGCGTCCAGATAGGCCGTGGCCGAAGCCTGGGCGATGGCGGGATCGGACTGGCCGCGCTCCAGCATCCAGCCCGTCGCCCGGTCGAGTGCGTCGGCACCCGCGGAGAGGCGCGGATCCGAGGCCCGGATCTCGGCAATCACCGCCCGCATCTCTGCCCCCCCGTCCCGGAACAGCTTGCGGGAGACGAGGTCGAGCGCCTGGATGCCGTTGGTGCCCTCATAGATCGGGGCGATGCGGGCATCCCGCAGCACCTGGGCGGCGCCGGTCTCCTCGACGAAGCCCATGCCGCCATGCACCTGGATGCCGAGCGAGGCGCAGTCCACGCCACGATCAGTGCACCAGGCCTTCACGATGGGGGTGAGCAGCGCCCCCCGCGCCTCCGCCGCGGCATCGCCCTTGAGCCGGGCGCGATCCAGCGCCGCCCCGGCCTCCAGCGCCAGCAGGCGGCCGGCCAGGGTGATGGCGCGGATCTCGGCCAGCATGCGCGCCACATCCGGGTGACGGGCGATGGGGCCGCCGCCCTGGATGCGTTCCCTCGCGTAGGTCTCCGCCAGGGCCAGGGCACGGGCCCCCTGGGCCACGCCCTCCACCCCCACGCCGAGGCGGGCGGCGTTCATCATCGCGAACATGGCGTTGAGGCCGCGATTCGGCTCGCCGATCATCTCCGCCTCCGCCCCCTCGAAGAGCATGATGCAGGTGGGGGAGGCGTGGATGCCGAGCTTCTTCTCGATGCCGCCGCAGCGCAGCGCATTGCGCTGGCCGTTCGGCAGGATCTTGGGCGTGGCGAAGAGGCTGATGCCCTTGGTGCCGGGCGGAGCGTCCGGCAGGCGGGCGAGGACCAGGTGCAGGATGTTCGGCGTCAGATCGTGTTCGCCATAGGTGATGAAGATCTTCTGGCCGTGCAGCCGGTACTTGCCATCTCCCGCCGGCTCGGCCCGGGTGCGGACCAGGGAGAGGTCGCTGCCCGCCTGCGGCTCGGTCAGGCACATGGTGCCGGTCCATTCGCCGGAGACCAGCTTCGGCAGCCATCGCGCCGCCTGCTCCTCCGTCGCGTAGCGGGTCAGGGCCTCGATGGCGCCGGCGGTCAGCAGGGGGCAAAGGCTGAAGGACATGTCGGCGGTGCAGACCAGCTCCTGCACCGCCATCCAGAGGGATTGCGGCAGGTCCTGGCCGCCATGCTCGGCGGGCGCGGGAAGGCCCTGCCAGCCGCCCTCCACCCAGCCGCGATAGGCGTCCTTGTAGGAGGGCGGGGTGCGGACCACGCCGTTCTCATAGACCGCGCCATGCCGGTCGGCGGCATGGGAGTTGGGCCAGAGGATCTCCCGGCTGAAGCGCTCGGCCTCCCCGATGATGGCGGCGATGTCCTCGGCGCCGAGGGGGGAGCCGGCGGCGGCGGTCAGGCCGGGCAGGTCGATCAGGCGGGTCAGGCCGAAGATCAGGTCCTCGGCGGGGGTGGTCTGGGCGGTCATGCAGCCTCGGCTCCTTGGGGGGCGATGCAGGCCGCAGCCGGCCGGCGGCCGCGACGGTCAGACTGGTAGCACATGCCGGGCGGATCCACCCGGTACCTGCCTGGCCGTGGCCTGGGCGATCCAGGTCGAAGCCGGCGATCAGGCCAGCGGCACATCACGGAGCAGCCCGGCGGGGGGCGGCGCCATGCCGGCCGCCCAGGCGGGCAGCCCGGCCGCCATTACGGGGTCGCCGGCCGCCCGTGCCAGGGCCAGGCCGAGCAGCGGCGCGAATTTGAAGCCATGGCCGGAGAAGCCGGAGAGCAGGAAGCTCCGCGGGGATAGGGGTTCGAGAATGAAGCGCTCGCCCTCCGCCACGTCGTAATAGCAGGCGCGGGCGCCGAGCAGGCGGTAGCCCTCCGGGTCGCGCAGGCGGCGGGGGGCGAGGG
>CALGVL010000088.1 GCA_937930165.1 uncultured Acetobacteraceae bacterium | reverse complement strand
ACGGCGCCGCCTCGGGCGGCGGCACACTGCCCGGTCGCGGGTCGATCGGCAGCAGCCGGTCGAGCCCCGTCAGCTTCTCGAACAGCGCCGCTGCCTGCAGTGCCCGCTCCTCCCGCCGTGGCGGAGCGGCGATCTGCAAACCTACGGGACGGCCATACTGGTCGAAGCCGCAGGGCACCGCCACGGCCGGGCAGCCCGCGAGGGTGATGGCGGCGTTCAGCATGGACGCCGCCATGTAGTTCTCCAGCTTCACCCCGGCGACGCTCTCGGGGTGGCGCAGCATCACATCGAAGGCCGGCGTCGCCGCGCCCGGCGTCACGAACACGTCGTATTCCGCGAACATCGCGGCGACGCGGCGGTAGAAAGCGGCGCGTTCCCGGTCCGCCCAGGCCAGGCGGCTCGGCGTCTCGCGCAGCCCGCGCTCGGTGTTCCAGATGATGTCGGGCTTGATCAGGTCGCGGTGGGTTTCGAGCTGCCTCTCCCGGTCCACCACGAAATGCTGGCTGCGCAGCACCAGGAAGGCTTCCTGCAGGTCGCCGAGATCGGGGGCGAATTCCTCGACGGTGCAGCCCGCCTCCTCGAAGCGCCGCACGGCGCGGGCGCAGATCTCCCGCGTCTCCCGGTCCACAGGCAGGGCGCCGTTGAAGTCGGCGGTGAAGGCGATGCGCCGCGGGCGCTGCTGTTCGGCTGCTGCGACCGCCGCGGCATAGGGGGTGGCCGGCGCGTCATAGGTCAGCGGGTCCAGCGGGTCCCAGCCCGCCATGGTATCGAGGAACAACGCCACATCCGGCACGTTGCGCGCCATCGGCCCCTGGACGGAGAGCGGCGAGAACAGGTTGTTCGGCGTTCCCCGCGTCACTCGCCCCGGCGAGGGGCGCAGCCCGACCACGCTGCAATAGGTGCCGGGCCGCCGCAGGCTGCCGGCATGGTCGCTGCCATGTGCCAGCCAGGCCTCGCCGGTCGCCACGCTGACCGCGCCGCCGCCGGTGCTGCCGCCGCAGGTCAGGGCGGTGTTCCACGGGTTGCGGGTGCGACCGAAGACCTCATTGAAGGTAGAGCCGCCGGCGCCGAATTCCGGCGTGTTGGACTTGGCGATGACGATGCCGCCCAGCCGCTCGATCCGCTCCACCAGCGGGTGCGAGCGCTCGGGCACATGGTCGCGGAAGATGGGCGAGCCATAGGTGGTGCGGACCCCGGCCACATCGGTCAGGTCCTTGATCGTCACCGGCAGGCCGGCGAGCCAGCCGGGGTGGTCGGCATTCTCCCGCCCCTCCCCCGCCATCAGCCGCTTTGCGTGGTCGCGCGCCCGGTCCAGGCAGAGGGTCGGCAGGGCGTTCACCGCCGGCTCCACCTCGGCGATGCGCGCCGCCGCGGCCTCGATGAGGTCGAGCGGCGAGATCTCCCGCCGCTTCAGGCGGGCCACGGCTTCGGTCGCGGTCAGGCGAATCAGGTCATCGGACATGCGGGCAAGCTCCTCTCCATGGCACAGGGAACAGGAGGATGCCTGCTGCGATCAATCCCGGAAGGCGCAGCGGAGGGCGGAAATGCGGATCGACCTTGCATCCAGGACCGCCATTGTGACCGGCTCGACCGGCGGGATCGGCTTCGCCATTGCCAGGGGGCTGGCGGAGGCCGGCGCGGCGGTGGTGCTGAACGGCCG
Organism: uncultured Acetobacteraceae bacterium; assembly: GCA_937930165.1. Taxonomy (GTDB): domain Bacteria; phylum Pseudomonadota; class Alphaproteobacteria; order Acetobacterales; family Acetobacteraceae; genus CALGVL01. The sequence goes on along the minus strand of CALGVL010000088.1, from coordinate 2,292 downwards.
CGGGCAGAATTCGGTGGACGCGGCAATGGCCCGGCTGAAGCAGGCCGTTCCCGGCGCGATCGCACGCGGGGTCGCCGCCGATCTCGGCACCGCGGAGGGCTGCGCGGCGCTGACCACGGCCGAGCCCTCGGCGGACATCCTCGTCAACAATCTCGGCATCTTCGGCCCGAAGGACTTCTTCGAGACGACGGTTGCGGAGTGGGAGCGCTTCCTGGCGGTGAATCTCCTGTCCGGCGTCCGCCTGTCGCGCGCCTACCTTCCTGGGATGGTGCAGCGCGGCTGGGGGCGCGTGATCTTCGTCTCCTCGGAATCCGCGCTGAACATCCCGGCGGACATGATCCATTACGGCGTCACCAAGACCGCCGACCTTGCCCTGTCGCGCGGCCTTGCCAAGCGCATGGCGGGCACCGGCGTCACGGTGAATGCGATCCTGCCCGGCCCGACGCTGTCCGAAGGGCTCCGCGAGATGCTGCGGGAGGAGCAGCAGAAGTCAGGCAAGCCGATCGAGGAGGTCGCGGCGGAGTTCGTCCGGGCCAATCGGCCAAGCTCCATCATCCGCCGCGCCGCCAGCGTGGAGGAGGTCGCCAACCTTGCCGTCTATGTCGCCTCGCCACTCTCCTCCGCGACCACCGGCGCGGCGCTCCGGGTGGATGGGGGCGTGGTGGATACGATTGCCTGAGGCCGGGCCACGGCAAGGCTGCCCGCTCAGCCCTGCCCTTCCTCCGCATAGGGATTCTTCGTCCCCCGCAGGTTCAGCCGGATCGGCACGCCCGGCATGGTGAAGGCTTCCCGGAAGCTGTTCACCAGGTAGCGCCGGTAGTCCTCCGGCAATTCCTCCGCCCGCGTGCCGAAGACGGCCAGCGTCGGCGGCCGCGATTTCGGCATGGTGGCGTAGCGGAGCTTGATGCGGCGGCCATCCACCAGCGGGGGCGGGTGCCTGGCGATCACCGCCTCGAACCAGCGGTTCAGTTCGCCGGTCGGGACCCGGCGGTTCCACAGCGCATAGGCGGCGCGCACCGCCGGCATCAGCTTCTCCACCCCGCGTCCGGTGGCGGCCGAGAGCGGCACCACGGTGATGCCCTTCATCTGCGCCAGGCTGGCCGTCAGCACATCCTCGATGCGCTTCCGTGCCGCCGCCCGGTCATCCACCGCGTCCCATTTGTTGAGCGCGATCACCACCGCGCGGCCCTCACGCTCTGCCAGCCGGGCCAGGCGCAGATCCTGCTCATCCATGCCGAGCAGCGCGTCCAGCACCAGCACCGCCACTTCGCATTCCTTCAGCGCGGCGATGGAAGAGGCGGTGGAGAGCTTTTCCAGGTGGTGCTCGATGCGCGCCCGCTTGCGCAGGCCGGCGGTGTCCACCAGCCGCACCTTGCCGCCGGTGTCGTCGGTCCATTCGACCGCCACGGCATCGCGGGTCAGGCCGGGCTCCGGCCCGGTGATCATCCGCTCCTCGCCCAGCAGGGCGTTCAGCAGGGTGGACTTCCCGGCATTCGGCCGGCCGATGATGGCGAGGCGCAGCGGGCGGTCCGGCGCCTCGGCCTCCTCCGGAGCCTCCTCGGGAAGCTGCTCCCGCACCGCGGCGTGCAATTCGCCGATGCCGTCGCCATGCTCGGCCGAGACGGCGACGGGATCGCCCAGGCCAAGCTCATAGGCCTCCATAGCCGCATAGCCGCCCTGCCGCCCCTCGGTCTTGTTCGCCACCAGGATCACCGGCACCGTCTGGCGCCGCAGCCATTGGGCGAAGGCGCGGTCCGTCGGCGTCAGCCCGCTCCGGGCATCCACGACGAACAGCACCAGGTCGGCCTGCCGCACTGCCTCCTCGGAGGAGGCGCGCATGCGGCCCTGGATGGTCTCCGGCGCGGCCTCCTCCAGCCCGGCGGTATCGATCAGCCGCACCTTGCGGCCGGCAACCATCGCCTCCGCTTCCTTGCGGTCGCGGGTGACACCAGGGGTGTCGTCCACAATGGCGAGCTTCCGGCCGACCAGCCGGTTGAACAAGGTGGACTTGCCGACATTGGGGCGGCCGAGAATGGCGATGACGGGGGGCATTGATCCTGCTCGGCTGCAAAGGCGCGGGACGGGCGGCGGGTTCCCCGCCGCTGCCCCTATCTAGCCGCGCCCCCGCAGCGCGACCACCTCGGCATCCTCGGTCAGCAGGTACATCGTGTCCCGGGCGATGGCCGGCTGCAGGATGACCCCGCCGGGCAGGCGCATGGTGCCGATAAGCTCGCCATCGATCGGGTTGACCTCGGCCATGCGGGCATGGCTGCCGGGCACCAGCAGGCGCCC
>CALGVL010000087.1 GCA_937930165.1 uncultured Acetobacteraceae bacterium | reverse complement strand
CATTCACCATCTTCCCGCCAAGTCATTGGAAAGATGGTGGGCGCGACTGGGATTGAACCAGTGACCCCCACCGTGTCAAGGTGGTGCTCTCCCGCTGAGCTACGCGCCCGTCCGTGCGGAGGCGGTTTACTAGCCTGCCGCGCCGCGGTCGGCAAGCCGTCCTCGCAACCGCGGGAGAGCATCACGGGATGACAGCGACCAGCGCCTGCGACTAAATCGGGCAATACATGGATCTCCCCGTCGATCTCGCCGCATCGCCGCAAGCTGCCCCGGAGGAGGGCACCGAGCCCTATTTGCTGAGCCGCCCGGCGCGGCAGCGGGCGCCGCTGGTCTTTGCCTCGCCGCATTCCGGCCGGGCCTATCCGGAAAGCTTCATCGCCGCCGCCCGGCTTGGCCCCCTGGCGCTGCGCCGCAGCGAGGACGGATTCGTGGACGAACTCTTCGCCGCCGCGCCGGAGCATGGCGCGCCGTTGCTGGCCGCCACCTTCCCGCGGGTCTTCTGCGACGTGAACCGGGAGCCCTGGGAACTCGACCCCGGCATGTTCGACGGGCCGCTGCCAGCCTGGGTGAACAGCGCCAGCCCGCGAGTCGGCGCCGGCCTCGGCACCATCGCGCGGGTCGTGGCGACGGGGGAGGCGGTCTATCGCCACAAGCTGAGCTTCGCCGAGGCCGAGGACCGCATCCGCCGATTCTGGCAGCCCTACCACGCGGCGCTGGCGGCGCTGATCGCGGAGACGCGGGACGAATTCGGCGCCTGCCTGCTGATCGATTGCCACTCCATGCCGACCCATCCGGCCCAAGCCGCCAACCCGCCGGATTTCGTGCTGGGCGACGCGCATGGCACCGCCTGCGCTCCCCGTGCCACGCGGCTGGTCGAGGAGATCCTGACGGGCATGGGCTACCGTGTCCGGCGCAACGATCCCTACGCCGGCGGCTATGTTACCCGCCATTACGGCCGGCCGCGGGAGGGCGTGCACGCCCTCCAGATTGAGATCGCCCGCCCGCTCTACATGGATGAGGCGCGGATCGAGCGGCTGCCCCGCATGGCGGCCATCCAGCGCGACCTGACCCGGCTGATCGCCACCCTGGCGGCGGCCGACTGGTCCTTCCTGCGGTAGCGGGGCGGGCGCGCTGCGCGCCCGCCGGAACATGAAAGCAGATGACCGGAAGGTGAAGCCTGGGGGGCTCCCGGCGTCCCTCCCGCTTGTGAAAAAAAAGGCGGTGCCTTGCGGCACCGCCGAGTTTAGGGAGGAAACGTCCAAGAAAGACAGACAACCCGGCAGGGCCGTGTTGCTGCGCTGCACAATCTATGGATTTGTCGGCTGCTTCGCAAGTGCGTTTTTGCAGTGCAGCATTGCCGTTTGGTCATAGGTCGGTGCCGGGAGGAGGGTCAGGGCCGCATCAGCCGGAATTCAACGCATTACGGGCCTGATCTTGGCCCGACCATGAGGAGATCCCCCATGCGCCGCGCCGTGATCGCCATGACCTTTTCCTTGTGCCTCGCCGGTCTGCCCGCCCTTGCCGCCTCTCCAGCCCCGCAGGAGACGGACCCAGGTCTGCTCTGCCGGCAGGCGATCCATGCGGCGGAGCGCGAGTACCGGTTGCCGGCCGCCCTGCTGCAGGCCATCGCCCGGGTCGAGTCGGGCCGCGTCGATCCTGCAACCGGCGCCGTGACGCCCTGGCCCTGGACCATCAATGTCGAAGGGCAGGGCCGCTATTTCGAGACCAAGGAGGAGGCGATCGCCGCGGTGCAGGCGCTCCGTGCCCGTGGGGTGAAGCTGATCGATGTCGGCTGCATGCAGGTGAACCTGCACCACCATCCCCAGGCCTTCGCCAGCCTGGAGGAGGCCTTCGACCCGGTGGCGAATGCCCGCTATGCGGCCCAGTTCCTCACCCGGCTCTACCAGGCGCGGCGCAATTGGGAACAGGCGGCGGCGCATTACCATTCCGCGACCCCCGAACTGGCCGCAGCCTACCGGCTGAAGGTGCTGGCGGCCTGGCCCGGCATGGAAAAGCGTCTGGCCGAGGAGCGGCGGCGCGAGGAGATGATCGCCGCCTGGGGCACGGATCGGCCGGATCAGGCCAGGCCGGCCGATGGCAATGGCTTCCGCTCCGTTGCGCTCTGGCTGGCGCGGCGCCCCGAACTTGGCCGGAGCCGGGCCGCCTTCGCGCCGACACTCCCGGAGCGACAGCCCGCCCGCGCCGCACCGCGCGCCTCCGCCCCGCGCCGCCTGCAATTGCTGGAGGTCGCCGAGGCGCCCGCGGTCCGGCAGTAAGACTCCCTCCTGGCCGGGCCGTTTCAGTCCGCGAATTCGGCCCGCACCTTGGCGGTATGCTCGCCGAGCGCCGGCACCGGGCCGAGCTTCCGCGGCCCGTCGGAAAGCCGTGCGGGCGGTGCGCCGATCGCCACTGGCCCCTCCGGCGTCTCCACCGTCACCCGCCGCAGCGCCGGATGGGTCCGCAGCCCCTCGCAGTCATTGACGAAGCCATAGGCGGTGTTGGAACGGCGCAGCTTGGCGGCGCATTCGTCGCGCGTCAGCGAGGCGAACATCCGCCCGATATGCGCATCCACCATCGGCCGGTTCGCCACGCGCTCGTTGTTCACCCGGAAGCCTTCCTTCTGCGGCAGGTCCGGCTCATCCAGGAAATGCGCGCAGAAGCTGGCCCATTCGCGCTCGTTTTGGATGGAGATCAGCACCAGGGAGCCGTCCTTGGTCGGGAAGGCGCCATAGGGGCAGATGGAGGGATGCGCCAGGCCGATGCGGGGTGGGTTCTTGCCCGTGCCCTCGTATTGCAGCAGCGGCACCGTCATCCAGTCCGCCATGCCGTCGAACAGGCTGACGGCGATGCCCTTGCCCTTGCCGGTGATGCCGCGCTCGATCAGCGCCTCCAGCACCGCCGCATGGGCGTGCATGCCGCAGGCGATGTCGCAGGCGGAGACGCCGACACGGCCCGGCCCCTCCGGTCGGCCGGTGATGTAGGCGAGGCCGGATTCCGCCTGCACCAGCAGGTCATAGGCCTTCATCCCGGCGTAGTCGCCTTCCTCGCCATAGCCGGAGATGTCCACGGTGATGAGGCGTGGATGCTTCTCCCGCAGCTCGGCGCTGCCGAAGCCGGCGCGGGCCATGGCACCGGGGGCGAGGTTCTGGATGAACACATCGGCCTTGGCGATCATCCGCCCGAGCAGCGCCTTGTCCTCGGGGTTCTTGATGTCGAGGCAGACGCTCTCCTTACCGCGGTTCAGCCAGACGAAATAGCTGGACTGGCCGCGCGCCACCGCGTCATAGCCGCGGGCGAAGTCGCCCTCGGGCCGCTCGATCTTGATGACGCGGGCGCCGGCATCGGCGAGGCGGCTGGCGCAATAGGGCGCGGCCACCGCCTGCTCCATGGAGATGACGAGCAGACCCTCAAGCGGGCGGCTAGAGCTGGCGGCCATCGAAGGGCGTCCTCTCAAGGGTTTCGGGATCAACGCCGTCCAGGCAGCGGACATTCACCGCGATCATCTCGGTGCCGTCCGGCGTCCTGCCGCGGGCGAAGGACTCCACGCCGCAGCTTGCGCAGAACAGGTGGTGGATCGTCTTCCGCCCGAACTGGTAGTCGGTCAGCGCATCCTCCCCGGCCTGGAGCGTGAACCGCTCCGGCGGGACGAAGGCGAGCAGCAGGCCGCGCTTGGTGCAGATCGAGCAATTGCAGGAGACGACCTGCGACAGATCGGTCTCCACTGCGTAGCGCACCCGGCCGCAATGGCAGCCGCCCGAATGGGTCCGGGCCCCCGGCATGTCAGTAGCTCCGAGGCATGCCGAGGACATGCTCGCCGATATAGCTCAGGATCAGGTTGGTGCTGATCGGCGCCACCTGATAGAGCCGCGTCTCGCGGTACTTGCGCTCGATGTCGTATTCCTCGGCGAAGCCGAAGCCGCCATGGGTCTGCAGGCAGGCCTCGGCAGCGGCCCAGGCGGCGTCGGCGCAGAGCATCTTGCCCATATTGGCTTCCTCGCCGCAGGGCTGGCCGGATTCGAATTTCTTCAGGCCCTGGTGCAGCAGCGCCTCCGCGGCGCGCATCTGCGCATAGGCCTTGGCGATCGGGAACTGGATTCCCTGGTTCTGGCCGATGGGACGGCCGAACAGCACGCGCTCCTTCGCGTAATTCACCGCCTTCTCGATGAACCACTTGGCATCGCCGATGGATTCCGCGGAGATCAGCAGCCGCTCGGCATTCATGCCGTCGAGGATGTAACGGAAGCCCTTGCCTTCCTCCCCGACCAGGTTCTCCGCCGGGACTTCCATATTGTCGAAGAAGACCTCGGTGGTGTTGTGGTTCATCATGGTGCGGATGGGGCGGATGGTCAGGCCGCGGCCCTTGGCCTGCCGCATATCCACGATGAAGGTGGAAAGCCCCTCGGTCCGCTTCTTGACCTGGTCGCGCGGCGTGGTGCGCGCCAGCAGCAGCATCAGGTCGGAATGCTCGGCCCGGCTGGTCCAGATCTTCTGGCCGTTGACGATGTATTTATCGCCCTCCTTCCGGGCGAAGGTGCGGAGCGCGGTGGTGTCGGTGCCGCTGGTCGGCTCGGTCACGCCGAAGGCCTGCAGGCGAAGCTCGCCGGTGGCGATCTTCGGCAGGTATTTCTGCTTCTGCTCCGGGCTGCCATGCCGAAGGATGGTGCCCATGATGTACATCTGGGCGTGGCAGGCCGCGGCATTGCCGCCGGAGCGGTGGATCTCCTCCAGGATCGCCGCGGCGGCAGAGAGGGGCAGGCCGGCCCCGCCATATTCCTCGGGGATCAGGGCGCCGAGATAGCCGGCCTCGGTCAGGGCCTGGACGAATTCGGTGGGATAGGCACGCTCGCGATCCACCCTGCGCCAGTATTCGCCAGGGAAGCGGGCGCAGAGCTTGGCCACCTCCTCCCGGATCTCAAGGTGGTCGTCCTCGGGGCGCAGCGACTGGGCCATGGTTTCGTTCCTCTCTGGCCCCCGGCATTAGGATGCGGGGGGCGGGCTGGCAAGCCGCCGGGCAACCGGAAGCCTCGCACCTGATTGCGCGTTCCTTCCCGTATGCTTCCGCGTACCATTTCCTTCCGGCCGCGTCCGCCCTGGATCGGCGGCACCTTGCAGACCATGCGCGCGCTGCTCTGGCCGCTGGGGCCAGCGCTGCCGCCCGGCCATCGGCTCTGGCTGCCATTGCCGGACCGGGATGCGCTGGCGGCCAGCCTGCACTGGCCGCAGCGGGTCAGCCGGCCGCTCGCGGTGCTGGTGCATGGCCTGGCCGGCACCGAGGGCGACCCCTATCTGCGGGAGGCCGCCGCCGGCCTGCTCCGCCGCGGCTTCCCGGTGCTGCGCCTCAACCTGCGCGGCAACGCCCTGAGCCGCCCGCGCAGCACCAGCCATTACCATCTTGGCCGCGCCGAGGACCTGGCCGAGGCCCTCGCCGTCCTGCCCGAGGCTCTGACCGGCCAGGGCGTGCTGCTGGCCGGCTGGTCGCTCGGCGGTGCGCTGGTGCTGAACCTGCTGGGGCGTCAGTGGGTGGTGCCGGGGATGCCACGGGTGCTGGCCGCCGCCGCCATCTGCCCACCCTTGCAGCCGGAACTGGCGCATACGACGATCGATGCCAACCCGGTCTTCGGCCGGGCCCTGCTGGCGCGCTACCGCAAGGAGGTACTGGCCGTCCCGGCCGCCGACATGGACGAGGCGCTGCGCCAGGCGGCCCGGCGCGCCCGCTCCTTGCACGAATTCGAGGCGGACGTGACCACGCCCCGCTTTGGCTATCCTTCCTATGAAGTCTTCGTCGAGCTGGAACGACCCTCGGCCGTCCTGCCACAGATCCGGGTGCCGACCCTGCTGCTGATGGCGGCGGACGATCCCTTCGTGCCGCCCCAGTCCCTGGACCGCGTTGACTGGGCGGAATGCCCCGCCCTGGCGCCGCTGCTGGTGGAGGGCGGCGGGCATTGCGGCTTCTATGACTGGCGGCGGGAGAGCCTCTCGGTCCGCGCCATCGGCGCCTTCTTCGAGGGCGCGGCGGATCAGGCGGGGCTGGCGAGAAGCGCCTCGGCCGCTGAAAGCCAGGGCGAAGTATCCTCGCCATCCTCCACCGCCCAGGCCGCCGCCAGCATCGCCGCGGCATAGCCCCAGCCGGCGATGCGCCGATGGTCGAGGCCTGTGGCCTCGGCCAGGATAGCAATTCGGCGGGGCGCACGGGCGACGAGGGGCGAGCCAGGCGGGTTGCGCAGCACCGCCGCGGCCTCAAAGGCCGGATCGCCGCTCAGGCCGCGCGGATCGATGGCACGCCAGCCCGTGCCTGATGCCAGGATGTTGTCGTGGTGCAAATCACCATGCAGCAGCACCGGAGAGGGGGCATCCGCGGCAAGTTCCCGGAACAGGCCGGCAGCGCGGTCCAGCATGGGGCGGGGCAGGGGCCAGGCTTCGGCGATCGCACGATCCAGCAGCCGGACCCAGCCGCTGGCCTCCGCCAGCAGGGCGCCGGCCGGGGCTGGCCGGCGGAGCGCCTGCATCACCCGCGCAGCGGCGAGCGTCGCGGCATCATCGTCCTGTTCCGCCAATGTCCGTAGCGGCGTGCCTGGCAGGAGGCGTTCCAGCAGCAGCGCGCCCTCCGCAGGATCGGCCGCCAGCAGGCGGGCAGCGCCTTCTCCGGCGAAGCCGGCCAGCGCATCCGCCTCGGCCTGCACCGCCTGGCCGGGCAGGCTGAGCTTGAGCACGGCCGGACCGGCCGGTGCCTCCGCCGTGAACAGCCGGGCGCCGGTGCCGCCGCGTGCGAGCGGCGCGAGGCAGCGCAGGCCCCAGCGTGCTGCCAGCGCCTCGGCGCGGGCGGGCAGGCTGGCTTCCCAGAGGAGGCGGCGGGCACGGCGGCGCGGGGGCGAGGCGGTCGGCAGGGTTCCGTCAGAAGCCGGGGCGCGGCGTCAGTTCCATCACTACCTGGTCGAGCCCGCCATCTACCAGGAGTTCGGCGCCGTTCACATAGCTGGCGCGCGGGCTGGCCAGGAAGAGCACGGCGTCGGCAATGTCCTGCGGCGTGCCGATGCGGCGGCTGGGCAGCATCGCCTCCCGCCGCTCCCTGATGTCAGGGGCCTGGTAGAAGCTCTCCGACATGGGCGTGCGGATGAAGCCGGGGCTGACCGTGTTGCTGCGGATGCCGGACGGCCCCCATTCCAGTGCCAATTGGCGGGAGAGCATGGCGACCGCAGCCTTGCTTGGGCTGTAGGCGCCGCTGCGCGGCTGCGGGTTGGAGGCGGCAATGGAGGCGATATGCACCAGCGCCCCGGATTTCCGCTGCAGCATCTCCCGGCCGAAGGCCTGGGCGCAGACGAGATAGCCTGTCAGGTTCACTGCCAGCAGCGCATTCCATTCGGCGATGGAAAGCGAGGCGAGCGGCCCCGGCCGCAGCACGCCGGCATTGTTCACCAGGATATCAGCCGGGCCGAGCCGCTCCGTCACTGCCTTGGCCGTTGCGCCGACGCTCGCCTCATCCGCGGTGTCGCAGCCGATGGAAAGGGCGCGGGCGCCGGAGGCGATCAATTCGCGTGCCAGCGCCTCGCAGCCCGCCGCATCGCGGTCCAGCAGCGCCACCGCGGCGCCGGCTTCGGCGAAGGAGGCGGCGATGGCCCGCCCCATGCCGCCCGCCGCGCCGGTGATGACGGCGATCTTGCCTGAGAGCCCGAGCCAATCTGCGGCCATTTCCGTTCCTCCCATCCCCGTCGCGATCAGACGCGGCGTGGGAGGGGCGGGTCAAGCGCCACCGAGGCCGGCATGCGGCGCGGCGGCTTCACCTTCCAGGAAGGGGCCTTCCACCACCATGCGCCGGCGACCGCGCGCCGCGACCTCGGCGGCCGGGAGCTGGAGCGGCAGCCAGGGTGTGGGCCCGCCGCGGGCCCGCGCCAGGTCGCCGGCCCGGAGGCCGAAGACAATCCGGCCGATACCGGCATTGTAGGCCGCGGCGGCGCACATGGGGCAGGGCTCGGTCGAGGCATAGACGGTGGCGCCGGCCAGCACCTCCAGGCCGTGCCGCATTCCGGCCTCGCGGATCGCCGCCAGTTCCGCATGCGCGGTCGGGTCGCCGCTGGCGGCGACGGTATTGTGCGCTTCGGCCAGCACCTTGCCATCCGGCGCCAGCACCACCGCGCCGAAGGGCGCCTGCCCCTTCGCGCGGGCCTCATGCGCCAGGGCGATGGCGCGACGGAGATGTGCCTTGTCTGCTTCGGTCATGTCCGCAGCAGCCGTGCCGCCTCCACCGCGAAATAGGTCAGCACCCCGTTCGCCCCGGCGCGCTTGAAGGCGAGCAGACTCTCCATCATCGCTCGCTCGTGCTCCAGCCAGCCGTTGCGCACGGCGGCCATGATCATCGCGTATTCGCCGCTGACCTGATAGGCGAAGGTCGGCACGCCGAACCGGTCCTTCACCCGCCGGATAATGTCCAGATAGGGCATGCCCGGCTTGACCATGACCATGTCCGCGCCCTCGGCCAGATCCAGCGCCACCTCGCGTAGCGCCTCGTCCGAATTGGCGGGGTCCATCTGATAGGTCTTCTTGTCGCCGCGCAGCGACTTGCCGGAGCCGACCGCGTCCCGGAACGGGCCGTAGAAGGCGGAGGCGTATTTGGCGGCGTAGGACATGATGCGCGTGTCGATCAGCCCCTCGGCATCCAGCGCCTCCCGGATGCGGCCGATGCGGCCATCCATCATGTCGGAGGGGGCGATGACGTCGATCCCAGCCTCCGCCTGGATCACCGCCTGGCGGACCAGCACCTCCAGGCTGTCGTCATTGTGGACGTAGCCGTCCCGGATCACGCCGTCATGGCCGTGATCCGTGTAGGGATCGAGCGCGACATCCCCGATCAGCCCGATATGCGGGAATTCCCGCTTCAGCAGCCGGGCGCTGCGGCACATCAGGTTCTCGGGGTTCAGCGCCTCGGTGCCCTCGGCATCCTTTTTCTCCGGCGGCGTCATCGGGAAGATGGCCAGAGCCGGAATACCGAGCGCCACCGCCTGCTCCACATGCCCCGCCAGCCGGTCCAGCGTGACGCGCACGACAGCGGGCATGGAGGCGACCTCGCTGGTCTGCCCCTGGCCCTCCATGACGAAGATCGGCCAGATCAGGTCGTCCACAGAGAGCGCATTCTCCGCGACGAGCCGGCGGGTCCATTCGTCCCGCCGGTTGCGCCGCATGCGGATGCGGGGAAAGGCCCCCGGCGCCTGATGGCCGGTCATTGCGCGGCCTGAGCCTGCGGCGCCATCGCCGCCGCCAGCGCCTGGTCGAGATCGGCGATGATGTCGTCGATATGCTCGATGCCGATGGAGAGCCGCACATAGCCCGGCGTCACGCCGGTCTGGGCCTGCTCCTCCGCCGAGAGCTGGCTATGCGTGGTGCTGGCGGGATGGATCGCCAGCGACCGCGCATCGCCGATATTGGCGACGTGGTAGAACATCTTCAGCGCGTCGATGAAGCGCTTCCCGGCCTCGACGCCGCCCTTCAGCTCGAAGCCCAGCAGGCTGCCATAGCCGCCCTTCAGGTAGGCATCGGCGCGGCGCTTCGCCTCGCCCTGCATCAGGCTGGGATGGATCACCTCCGTCACCGCCGGGTGCTTCGCCAGCCAGGCAGCGACCTTCAGCGCGTTCTCGCAATGCCGCTCCATGCGCAGCGGCAGGGTCTCAAGCCCCTGGATGGTCATGAAGGCGTTGAAGGGCGAGGCCGCGGCGCCGATGTCGCGCAGCAGGCATGTGCGCATGCGCAGGATATAGGCGATGGGGCCGAGCGGCTTCACCGCCTGGGTCCAGATGGCGCCGTGATAGCTTGGGTCCGGCTTGTTCAGGGTGGGGAATTTGTCGCCCCACTTCTCCCAGTCGAAATTGCCGCCATCCACCACGATGCCGCCGATGCTGGTGCCGTGGCCGCCGATCCATTTCGTCGTGGAGTGCATCACCACCGCGGCGCCATGATCGAGGGGCCGGCAGATGATCGGCGCGGCAGTGTTGTCCATGATGAGGGGAACGCCCAGCTCCCGGCCGATCTTCGCCACCTCGGCGATCGGGAAGACCTGCAGTTTCGGGTTGGGCAGCGTTTCGGCGTAGTAGCAGCGGGTGCGGGCGTCGGTGGCGCGGCGGAAATTCTCGGGATCGGAGGGATCGACGAAACGGACCTCGATGCCGAACTGCTTCAGCGTATTGGCGAAGAGATTCCAGGTGCCGCCGTAAAGATCCGTGGAGGAGACGACATTATCCCCCGCCTCGCAGAGATTCATCACGCAGAAGCTGGTCGCCGCCTGGCCGGAGGCCACCGCCAGCGCCGCCACGCCGCCCTCGATCGCCGCGACGCGCGTTTCCAGCGCATCGGTCGTCGGGTTCATGATGCGGGTGTAGATGTTCCCCAACTCCTCCAGCCCGAAGAGGCGGGCGGCGTGGCCGGTGTCCTGGAACTGGTAGCTGGTGGTCTGGTGGATCGGCACGGCGACCGAGCCGGTGGTCGGATCGGCCCGGTGGCTGCCGCCATGCAGGGCCAGCGTCTCCGGATGGGTGATGTTGGGCTTCGACATAGGCTCCGCCTCCCGCTCTGCCCGCCTGCCGGGCGTCCCTGACCCTTCGTGCCATGCCGGGCGGCAGGGCGCCAAGGGCATGCGGAAGGCGTATACAGGATCTGCCCTGCCCGCCATGCATGGCAGGGGCCGAATCAATCCCTTGGGGCTGTGTTTCGCGGCAACCCCAGCTTATGGTAAGGAACCGTGATGATGACCACCCCCCTTTCCATCGCCATCGGCGGCGACCATGCGGGGTTGCCGCTGAAGCAGGCGCTGCAGCAGGCGCTCGCCGCCGAAGGGCATCAATTGCTGGATTTCGGCACCAACGAGGCCACCAGCGTCGATTACCCGGATTTCGCCCATAAGGTCTGCGAGGCAGTCCAGGATGGCCGTGCCCGTTTCGGCCTGCTGGTCTGCGGCAGCGGCATCGGCATGGCCATCGCCGCCAACCGCCATCCCGGCATCCGCGCCGCAGTGCTGCATGACAGCACGGAGGCGCGGCTGACCCGGGCGCATAACGACGCCAATGTGGCCGCCTTCGGCGCCCGGCTGACCGGGCCTGAGGTGGCGCTCGACGCGCTGCGGACCTTCCTGGCCACGCCATATGAGGGTGGGCGCCACGACCGCCGCCTCGCCAAGCTGTCACCTCCGGGCGCCCTGGGAGCCTCCCAGCCATGAATGAATCCGCCGCCTATCGCAGCCCCGCCCGCTTCTTCAGCGCCCCCCTGGCCGAAAGCGACCCGGAGATCGCCGCCGCCATCGGCCGCGAGCTGGTCCGCCAGCAGGACGGGATCGAGCTGATCGCCAGCGAGAACATCGTCTCCCGCGCCGTGCTGGAGGCGCAGGGCTCGGTCCTGACCAACAAATATGCCGAGGGCTATCCCGGCCGCCGCTACTATGGCGGCTGCGAGTATGTGGACGAGGCCGAGCGGCTGGCCATCGAGCGTGCCTGCAAGCTGTTCGGCTGCGGCTTCGCCAATGTGCAGCCGCATTCCGGCGCCCAGGCGAACCAGGCGGTGTTCCTGGCCCTGCTGCAGCCGGGCGATGCCTTCATGGGGCTGGATCTGGCGGCCGGCGGGCATCTGACCCATGGCTCGCCCGCCAACCTCTCCGGCAAGTGGTTCCGGCCCGTGCCCTATACGGTGCGGCGCGAGGACCAGCTTATCGACATGGAGGAGGTCGCCCGCATCGCGCGGGCGAACCGGCCGAAGCTTATCATCGCCGGCGGCTCCGCTTATGCCCGGTTCTGGGATTTCGCACGCTTCCGCCAGATCGCGGACGAGGTCGGCGCATATTTCATGGTGGACATGGCGCATTTCGCCGGGCTGGTCGCCGGCGGGGCGCATCCTTCGCCCTTCCCGCATGCGCATGTCGCCACCACCACCACGCACAAGACGCTGCGCGGCCCGCGCGGCGGCATGATCCTGACCAATGACGAGGCGCTGGCGAAGAAGATCAACAGCGCCGTCTTCCCTGGCCTGCAGGGCGGCCCGCTGATGCATGTCATCGCCGCCAAGGCGGTGGCCTTCGGCGAGGCGCTGCGGCCGGAATTCCGCGCCTATGCCAAGGCCGTCGTCGCCAATGCCAAGGCACTGGCGGAGGAATTGCGGGGGCAGGGGCTCGACCTCGTCACCGGCGGCACCGACAACCATCTGCTGCTGGTGGACCTGCGGCCGAAGCGGCTGACGGGCAAGGCGGCGGAAGGGGCGCTGAACCGGGCGCACCTGACCTGCAACAAGAACGCCATCCCCTTCGACCCGGAGAAGCCGATGGTGACCTCCGGCGTCCGCCTCGGTACCCCCGCCGCCACTACGCGCGGCTTCGGGGAGGCGGAATTCCGGACGGTGGGCAAGCTGATCGGAGAGGTGCTGGATGGCCTTGCCCGCGCCAATGACGCCGAGGGCAATACCGCGGTGGAGGCGAGCGTGAAGGCCCGGGTGCTCGAACTCTGCCAGCGCTTCCCGATCTACCGGGACTGACACCACCCAGGGGGGAAACGAATGCGCTGCCCGTATTGCGGAGGCGAGGATACACAGGTGAAGGATAGCCGCCCGGCCGAGGACAATGCGGCGATCCGTCGCCGCCGGTCCTGCCCCGCCTGCGGCGCGCGCTTCACCACCTTCGAGCGGGTGCAGCTCCGCGAACTGACGGTGCTCAAGGCCGATGGCCGCCGGGTGCCTTTCGACCGCGAGAAGCTCGCCCGCTCCATCCGCGTGGCGCTGCGCAAGCGGCCAGTGGACGAGGACCGGATCGAGCGCATCGTCAATGGCATCCAACGCCGGCTGGAGACGGAGGTGGAATCCGAGGTCACCTCCCGCCAGATCGGCGAGATCGTCATGGAGATGCTGAAGGAGGTGGACCAGGTCGCTTATGTCCGCTTCGCCAGTGTCTACCGCAACTTCCGCGAGGCCAAGGACTTCCGGGAATTCCTCGGCGAACTGAACGCCGATTAGCCGTTTTCCCCGGACCAGCCCTTCCCAAATCAAGCCAATGCCGTCCGAAGCAGACCGGGAGCACATGGCCGCCGCTTTGCGGCTGGCGCGTCGGGGCCTGGGGAATACCTGGCCCAACCCGGCGGTCGGCTGCGTGATCGTCAAGGACGGGCAGGTGGTCGGGCGCGGCTGGACCCAGCCCGGCGGCCGTCCGCATGCCGAAACCGAGGCCCTGGCCAGGGCCGGGGAGGCGGCCCGTGGCGCCACCGCCTATGTGACGCTGGAGCCCTGCTCCCATTGGGGCCGCACGCCGCCCTGCTGCGATGCGCTGGTCCGGGCCGGGGTGGCGCGGGTGGTGGTGGCAACCGGCGATCCCGATCCCCGCGTGGATGGCCGCGGGCTGCAAAGGCTGCGCGAGGCCGGGGTCAGCGTGGAACTCGGCCTGATGGGGGCGGAGGCGCGGGCCATCATTGCCGGCTTTGCCCGCCGGATTACCCGCGGCCTGCCCCTGGTCACGCTGAAGCTGGCGACGACCCTGGATGGCCGGATCGCCACTGCCACGGGCGAAAGCCGCTGGATCACCGGACCGGAGGCTCGCCGGGCCGCGCATGCCTTGCGTGCCCGGCATGATGCCATTCTGGTCGGCAGCGGCACCGTTCTGGCCGATGACCCGGACCTCACCTGCCGCATCCCCGGCATGGCCTCCGTGCCCCTGGCCCGTGTGGTGGCCGACACAAGGTTGCGGACCCCGCTCTCCGCCCGGCTGGTCGCCACGGCGCGGGAGGTCCCGACCTGGATCGCCACCCGCACCGGCCAGAAGCCCGCGGCCCTGGCCCCCTATCAGGCGGCTGGGGTGGAGATCCTGACGGTGCGGCCCGGCAAGGTGGGGCTGGACCTGCCGG
>CALGVL010000086.1 GCA_937930165.1 uncultured Acetobacteraceae bacterium | reverse complement strand
CGAGCTGGGACTTGGCGAAGGAGCGCTCGAAGCTGGCGTCCAGGCCCATGACCTCGCCCGTAGATTTCATTTCCGGGCCAAGGATCACGTCCACATTGGGGAAGCGGTTGAAGGGGAAGACCGCCTCCTTCACCGCGACATGCCGGCTGATGGCGGCGTCGTCCAGGTCGAATTCGGACAGCTTCGCCCCCGCCATGACACGGGCGCCGATCTTGGCCACCGGCACGCCGGTCGCCTTGGCGACGAATGGCACGGTGCGGGAGGCGCGGGGGTTCACCTCCAGCACGAAGATCTCCCCGCCCTTCACCGCATACTGGACGTTCATCAGGCCACGGACCTTGAGGGCGCGGGCCATGCTTTCCGTCTCCGCCTTCAGCTCGGTGACGACGGCGGGCGGCAGGGAGTAGGGCGGCAGGGAGCAGGCGCTGTCGCCGGAATGGATGCCGGCTTCCTCGATATGCTCCATGACGCCGGCGACATAGACTGCGCCCTCGGCATCGGCGATGCAGTCCACATCCACCTCGATCGCATCGGCCAGGTACTGGTCGATGAGGATCGGGTTCTCGCCGGAGACCTTCACCGCCTCCTGCCCGAAGCGCAGGAGCTGCTCGCGGTTATGCGCGATCTCCATGGCGCGGCCGCCGAGGACATAGCTGGGGCGGACCACCACCGGATAGCCGATGCGCTCCGCCTCCTGCACCGCCTCCTCCAGCGTGCGTGCGGTGCCGTTCTGCGGCTGCTTCAGGCCGAGGCCCTTCAACAATTGCTGGAACCGTTCCCGGTCCTCGGCGATGTCGATGGCCTCGGCACTGGTGCCGAGGATGGGGATGCCCGCCCTGTGCAGCGCCTGGGAGAGCTTGAGCGGCGTCTGGCCGCCATACTGCACGATGCAGCCGAGCAGCTCGCCCTTCTCCTGCTCCTTGCGGATCAGGGCGATGACGTCCTCGCCGGTCAGTGGCTCGAAGTACAGGCGGTCGGAGGTGTCGTAGTCGGTGGAGACGGTTTCCGGGTTGCAGTTGACCATGATGGTCTCGAACCCGGCCTCCTTCAGCGCATAGGCGGCATGGACACAGCAATAGTCGAATTCGATGCCCTGGCCGATGCGGTTCGGGCCGCCGCCGAGGATGACGATCTTCTTCCGGTCGGTCGGCCGGCTCTCGCAGACCGGCGTGCCGAAGCTGCCCTCATAGGTGGAGTACATATAGGGCGTTTCGGAGGCGAATTCCGCGGCGCAGGTGTCGATGCGCTTGTAGACGGGATGCACGCCGAGCCGGTCGCGCAAGGCCTGCACATCCGCTTCCTGCAGTCCGGCCAGCTGCGCCAGGCGCCGGTCGGAGAAGCCGAGCGCCTTCAGGCGGCGCAGCGCGGTCGCATTCTGCGGCAGGCCGCCAGCCTTCACCTCCTGCTCCGCCCTGACGATCTTCTCGATCTCCCGCAGGAACCAGGGATCGAATTTGCTGGCCTCGTGGATTTCCTCCAGCGAGACGCCGGCGCGCATGGCCTGGGCGGCCATCAGCACGCGGTCGGGCTTGGGTGTCGCCAGCGCCGCATGGAAGGCCTGGGCGCTGCCATCGCCGGGGGGGGGCACCTCATCCAGGCCGGAAAGCCCTGTCTCAAGGCTGCGCAGCCCCTTCTGCAGGGCTTCGGCGAAGCTGCGGCCGATCGCCATGGCCTCGCCCACCGACTTCATGCTGGTGGTGAGAGTGGCCGGGGTGCCGGGGAACTTCTCGAAGGTGAAGCGGGGGATCTTCACCACGATGTAGTCGATGGTCGGCTCGAAGCTGGCGGGCGTGACCTTGGTGATGTCATTCGCCAGCTCGTCCAGCGTGTAGCCGACCGCCAGCTTCGCCGCGACCTTGGCGATGGGGAAGCCAGTCGCCTTGGAAGCCAGGGCGGAGGAGCGCGAGACGCGCGGGTTCATCTCGATGATGACCATGCGCCCATCCGCCGGGTTGATGGCGAACTGGACGTTCGATCCGCCGGTATCCACGCCGATCTCGCGCAGGCAGGCGATGGAGGCGTCGCGCATGCGCTGGAATTCGCGATCCGTCAGGGTCATCGCCGGGGCGACGGTGACGGAATCGCCGGTATGCACGCCCATCGCGTCCAGGTTCTCGATGGAGCAGACGATGATGCAGTTGTCCGCCTTGTCGCGGACCACCTCCATCTCATACTCCTTCCAGCCGAGCACGCTCTCCTCGATCAGCACCTCCTTGGTCATGGAGGCGTCGAGGCCGGCGGCCACGATCTGCTCGAATTCCTCGCGGTTGTAGGCGATGCCGCCGCCGGTACCGCCCAGGGTGAAGCTGGGGCGGATGACGCAGGGTAGCTTGACGTGCTCCAGCCCTTCCCAGGCCTCGGCCATGCTATGGGCAATGGCGCTGCGCGGGCTCTCGATGCCGATTTTTGCCATGGCATCGCGGAACTTCTGCCGGTCCTCGGCCTTTTCGATGACCTCGGCCTTGGCGCCGATCAGCTCGCAGCCATACTTTTCCAGCACGCCGTTGGCGGCGAGCTTCATCGCCGTGTTCAGTGCGGTCTGCCCGCCCATGGTGGGCAGCACGGCATCCGGCCGCTCCTTGGCGATGATCTTCTCGACGATCTCCGGCGTGATCGGCTCGATATAGGTGGCGTCCGCCAGGCCGGGATCGGTCATGATCGTGGCCGGGTTGGAGTTCACCAGGATGACGCGATAGCCCTCCGACCGCAGCGCCTTGCAGGCCTGGGCGCCGGAATAGTCGAACTCGCAGGCCTGGCCGATGACGATCGGGCCGGCGCCGATGATGAGGATGGACTTGATGTCGGTGCGCTTCGGCATGGTCAGGGTATCCGGTCGGGAAGGGCAGGGATCAGGGGCGTTGCTGCCGGCGTGCGGCCAGCAGGAGCAGCGGCAGCATCAGCAGGTGCGGCAGCAGCCAGAACAGGGTCAGCGGCAGGCGCCGTTCGGGATCGGCCAGGAAGACGCTCGCACCATGCACGGTGGCGGAGAGGAGAAAGGCGGTCCAGGCCGCGCGCCGCGGCGGGTAGAGCTTCCGCAGCGCATTGGCGAGACCGAAGAGAACCAGCCCGGAATAGGCCAGCGCGAAGAGGCCGAGCACCGGCAGCGACAGCCCGGCCATCTCAGCGCCTCCCTTCGGTCGCCAGCTTCACGGCCAGCAGCCCCAGCGCACCGCCCAGCACCCAGCGCTGCACCGCCATCCAGGCAGGACGCGTGCCGAGGAACCGGGCGATGCCCCCCGCGCCCCAGACCAGCACCGCATCCGAGGCGGTGCAGACCGCGATCTGCACCACGCCGAGTACCGCTCCCTGGATAAAGACATTACCGCGTGCCGGATCGATGAAGGGCGGCAGCACCGCCATGTAGAACAGCGCCACCTTCGGGTTCAGCGCCGCCGTGGCGAAGCCAACGCCGAGCAGGCGCGCCACTGGCTCCCGTGGCATCGGCCGCGGGGCGAAGAGCGGCTGCCCGCCCGGCCGCAGGCATTGCCAGGCAAGGAAGGCCAGATAGGCCGCACCGCCCAGCCGCAGCACATCCCAGGCATAGGGAATCGCCAGCAACGCCGCGGTGATGCCCGCCGCTGCGCAGAGCATGATGGCGAGTGAGCCGAGCTGGCATCCGATCAGCGAAACCATCCCGGCTCCAGTCCCCTGCGCCAGGCTGCGTGAGACGAGGTAGAGCATGTTCGGCCCCGGCGTCAGCGCCAGGCCGAGCGACAGCGCGGCGAAGGTCAGCAGGGTGGCGAGGGAGGGCATGTTGTTGTCCGGCGGCGCCGATTCAGACCTTCGGGCCTACGGCCCCTTGGTCATCGGGGCCGCTTACCCCTGCACCGAGAACCCGCCATCCACCGGGATGGCAACACCGGTGATGAAGGCGGCCGCATCGCTCGCCAGGAAGCCGGCAATGCCCTCGAAATCCCGCGGATCGCCCCAGCGGCCGGCAGGCGTGCGTGCCAGCACGTTGTCGTGCAGCGTCGTCACCTGCTCCCGCGCGCGCCTGGTCAGGTCGGTGTCGATCCAGCCCGGCAGGATGACGTTCACCGTGATGCCGTCCTTCGCCCAGGCGACGGCCAGGGACTTCGTCAACTGCACCACTCCGCCCTTGCTGGCGCCATAGGCCGCGGTGAAAGGCAGGCCGAAGATCGAGAGCATCGAGCCGTTGTTGATGATCCGCCCATGCCCGCTTGCCTTGAGGTGCGGATAGGCGGCCTGGCTGGCCAGCATGGCGCTGGTCAGGTTGGTGTCGATCACCTCGCGCCATTCGGCCAGGGAGAATTCCTCCGGCCGCTTGCGGATGTTGATCCCGGCATTGTTCACCAGGATGTCCAGCCGGCCGAAGCGCGTGACGGTGGCCTGCACCATGGCTTCGATTGCCTGTGGGTCGGTGATGTCGGCCACCACCGAATCGGCCGGTCCGCCCAGCCCGTTCAGCTCGGCCACCGCCGCCGCGTTCTTCTCCGCATTGCGGCCGGCGACCATCACGCTGGCGCCGCAGCGCGCCAGGCCGCGCGCCAGCCCCAGGCCGATGCCACCATTGCCGCCCGTCACCAGCGCGACGCGGCCATGCAGGTCGAACAGCGCGGTCATGCGGCCTTCTCCCTCTCGATCATCTCGACGAAGCGGCGGAAGAGGTGGTGGCTGTCATTCGGGCCGGAGGAGGCCTCCGGATGATACTGCACGGAGAAGGCCGGGCGGTCGGTACAGGCCAGCCCCTCATTCGAGCCGTCGAACAGCGACACATGCGTCGCCCTGACATTCGGCGGCAGCGTCTTCTCGTCCACGGCGAAGCCGTGGTTCTGGCTGGTGATCTCCACCTTGCCCGTGTCGAGATCCTTCACCGGCTGGTTGGCGCCGCGATGGCCGCGATCCAGCTTATAGGTCCTGGCGCCCAGCGCCAGCGCCAGAAGCTGGTGCCCGAGGCAGATGCCGAAGACCGGCACCCGCTTGTCCAGCACCCGGCGGATGGTGGGGGCGGCGTATTCGGCCGTCGCCGCCGGGTCGCCCGGGCCGTTGGAAAGGAACACGCCATCCGGCTCGTGCCGCAGGATCTCCTCTGCCGTCGCATTCGCCGGCACCACCGTCACGTCGCAGCCCACCGTGGCGAGGCAGCGCAGGATGTTGCGCTTGGCGCCATAATCCACGGCGACGACCTTGTATTTCGGCGCGGTCTGGCGGCCGAAGCCCTCCGGCCAGAACCATTCCGTCTCGTCCCAGCGATAGGGCTGGCGGCAGGAGACCTCCTTCGCCAGGTCCATCCCTACCAGCCCCGGCCAGGAACGGGCCTGGGCGCGCAGGGCCTCGATGTCGAATTTCCCGTCCGCCGGATAGCAGAGCACGCCATTCGGCGCGCCGCCGTCGCGGATGCGGGCGGTGAGCGCGCGGGTATCCACCCCGGCGATGCCTGGCATGCCATGGCTCTTCAGCCAGTCATCCAGATGCCGGGTGGCGCGCCAGTTGGAGGGCTCGGTCAGGTCCTGCTTCACCACCAGCCCGCGGGCGGCGGGGGTGGCAGCCTCGATATCCTCGGGATTCGCCCCGACATTGCCGATATGCGGGAAGGTGAAGGTGATGATCTGCCCGGCATAGGAGGGGTCGGTCAGCACCTCCTGATAGCCGGACATGCTGGTGTTGAAGCAGACCTCGCCCACCGGGGCGCCCCCTGCCGGAGTGAAGGCGCCGAAGCCGCGACCCCAGAGCACCGTCCCATCGCCCAGGACGAGGGCAGCAGTCGCCCCCTCGGGCGCGCGGAGGTCGGATTCGCCGGCCGGGGTCGTATCGGGGCTCTGCATGAATGTCTCCGCGATGGGGGCGCCGGGAAGCTCGGCCAAGGGGAGGCCGGTGGCCTGGAGGATGGCTGGCCAGTGCCGGGCCGGAATGGCGCGGGACTGGCGCCATTTGCGCACCGCCTCCGTGCCGATGCCGCAACGCCGCGCCGCGGCCTCCGGGCCGCCAAGCAGGGCGATGATGTCTTCAACCGTCCGCATGCCCCGGTTATGCGGGAAAAGTTTTCCCAGTTCAACGCAAACCCACGGGTTGGGAAAAAACTTCCCGGCCGCCTCCCGCCTGTCCGGCCCTCATGCTACAGCCGCCCATGACCGGAAAGGAGAGCCCAGCCATGGCCGAGGACCTGCGCAGCCGCTTCACCGAGGAGATGAAGGCCGCCATGAAGGCCGGCGATGCGGCGCGGACCTCCACCATCCGCATGATCATTGCGAAGCTGAAGGAGGTGGACATCGCCGCTCGCCCTTCCGGCGTCGAGAAGGTGCCGGATGAGCAGATCGCCGCCATGCTGCGCGGCATGGTGAAGAGCCGGCGGGAGAGCGCCGACCTCTACCGCCAGGGCGGCCGCCAGGACCTGGTGGAGAAGGAGGAGGCTGAGATCCGCGTGATCGAATCCTTCCTGCCGCAGCAGATGGACGAGGCCGCCATGCAGGCCGCCATCCGCGATGCCATCGCCGAGACCGGCGCCGCCAGCGTGAAGGATATGGGCAAGGTCATGGGCGTGCTGCGGGCGAAGCATGCGGCAACCATGGATCTCGGCAAGGCCGGGCCCATGGTGAAGGCGGCGCTCGGGGGCTGAGCCCCGAGCGGGGCCGGGACCGGCGGCGGGAACCAGGTCGGGCTGGGGCGTTGTAGCTGCATGGCCGCCGCGCCGCATCAGGAGCACCCATGCCGGACCGCCTGCATCGAAGCATCCAGACTGTCCTTGGCCTAGCGGGCTGTGCCGCCCTCCTCGCCGCCTGCGCCAACCAGCCGCCGAGTCGCTCGGTGGGCTCGACCCCGATCGGCAGCACGGCTACCGGTCAGACCTATCTGAGCCCTGCAGGCTACGGCCCCGGCGGCATCAACCTGAATTACTATACCGGCGCCGATCCGAACTTCCCCGAAGGGACGCCCGGAGGCAGCGATGGTGGCGGGGACGGTGGCGGCGCGGGCGGCGGTATGCGGTAGCACGCCCGCCCGCCGGCCAGGCTTGTTAGTCCGGCGGGCCGATTCAGACCTGCGGGCCTGAGGTCCCTCTGGTCATCGGACCACCTCAGCGCGCGAGGCCTGGGAGCAGGCCTTGTCCCGCCAGCAGCCCGGCGGTGCCCCGCCCCAGTCCCATGGCCTGCCGGGCGAAGGCCCGCTTCAGCCGCGGCATCCGGTCCACCGCCGCGATGCCGAGCCGCCGCGCCCAGCGAACCGGCGCGATGTCATTGCCGAACAGCCGCTCCAGCGCATGCATGCCGGAAAGCATCATCAGCGTGTCCGGCCGCCGCCTTGCTTGGTAGCGGGCGAGCAGGGCCGGGCTGCCGGGATCCTCGCCGCCATTCCAGGCTTCGATTACCAGTTCCGCCAGGGCGGCGACATCGCGGAAGCCAAGGTTCAGCCCCTGCCCAGCGATCGGATGCACGCCATGCGCCGCATCCCCGACCAGGGCAAGGCGTGTGTCGTACCAGCGGGAGACATGCAGGGCGGAGAGCGGATAGGACCAGCGCCGCCCGACTGGTCGGATCTCGCCGAGATGGTCGCCGAGGCGCCGCCGCAACTCCCGCCCGAAGCCCACATCGTCCAGTGCCAGCATCCGCCGGGCGATCTCCGTCCGGTCGGCCCAGACGAAGGCGGAGGCATGCGGCAATTCCGCCGTTCCGAATCCGCCCGGGCCGCTCAGCGGCAATTGCGCGAAGGGGCCGTTGGGTAGGAATTGCTCCAGCGCGACATTGTTGTGCGGCCGCTCATGCGCGAAGGCGCCGACCATGCCGATCTGGTGGTAGTCCAGCACCGCCGCGCGAATCCCGGCCTGACGGCGCAGCGGGCTGTTCCGCCCCTCCGCCCCCACCACCAGCCGGGCATGGATGGTTTCGCCGGTCGAGAGGCGCAGTATTGCGCCCTCCACCCGCCTCTCCACCTCGGCCAGGGCCGGGGCGAAGACCCGCAGATTAGGCAGATGCGGCAATTGCGCGTTCAGCGCCACGCGCAGCGCGCGGGCCTCCACCATGAAGCCGAAGGGTTCCGGCCCGACCTCGCTCGCCTCGAAATGCAGGGTGAGGGGTGAGGCAGGCTCGCCCGGGCGGCCATCGGCGACGCGGATCTGCTCGATGGGGCAGGGCGGTTCGGGCAGGCGGGACCAGATGCCGGACGCCTCCAGCAGCCGCTTGGAGGTCAGGGCGATGGCATAGGCCCGGCCGTCGAATTCCGGCAGTTCCATCGGCGGCAGGGGCTGGCTGTCCACCACCGCCACCGGCACGCCGCCCGTGGCCAGGGTGGCGGCCAGGGTGGCACCAACCGGGCCGGCACCGATGATGCAGGCCGCGACCTCCAGCGTCTCCGTCATGCCCGCTTCATGCCAGTCCTGACGGTTGCGGTCCATCCGTCTCGCCGCCCGCATCCTGCCCGGCATCTGCACAAATTTCGGGCAGATCCTCGCTTGGGGGCTGCGGCGACGGCCGGGAAGGCCGGATTCCGCTCTGGCACGGGATTTGAAAGCAGCCAGCCGGCAGCTTTCGCAGGAGGACCCCGGGCCGATGAAGCTGATCATGGCCTTCATTAAGCCCTTCAAGCTGGACGAGGTGCGCGAAGCGCTTTCCGCACTCGGCATGCAGGGCATGACGGTGACCGAAGTGAAGGGCTTCGGCCGCCAGAAGGGGCAGACGGAGATCTACCGCGGTGCCGAATACCAGGTGAGCTTCGTGCCCAAGATCAAAATCGAGCTCGTCGTGCCGAACGACCGGGTGGACGACATGGTCGAGGCGATCGCCACAACGGCGCGCACCGGAAAGATCGGCGACGGAAAAGTTTTCGTGCTGGATGTGGAGCGGACGCTCCGCATCCGCACCGGCGAGACCGATGCGGCGGCGCTTTAGCGTCGCCGCATTGCTGCAGTGACCACGGAAAAGAAGAGGATGAGGATGCTTGCACGCGCAAATGGTGCGCGGCCGATCCACGCGCCCGGCACGAAGCGGCTCGCTTCGCGCCCCGGCGTGATCGGACGCGTGCTTGCCGGTGTGGCTGCGGCGCTGTTCGCCGCAACGCCGGCCCTGGCCCAGGATGGTCCGGCGATCGATACCGGCGACACCGCCTGGATGCTGACCAGCACCGGGCTCGTGCTGCTGATGACCATTCCCGGCCTGGCCCTGTTCTATGCCGGCATGGTGCGCAAGAAGAACGTGCTCGCCACCATGATGCAGAGCTTCACCATCGCCGCGCTCGTCTCGGTGGTTTGGATGGTGGCCGGCTACAGCCTGGCCTTCGGCGGGGGCAATGCCTGGATCGGCGACCTTTCCCGCCTGTTCCTGGCCGGGCTGGAGAAGACCTGGGACAAGCCCTTCATGCTGGGCAGCGGCGATGCGGCGGTGGCGATGACCATCCCGGAGACCGTCTTCCTGATGTTCCAGATGACCTTCGCCATCATCACGCCGGCGCTGATCACCGGGGCCTTCGCGGACCGGATGCGCTTCAGCGCCCTGGTGGTGTTCACCATCCTCTGGTCGCTGCTGGTCTATGCCCCGGTGGCGCATTGGGTCTGGCACCCGAATGGCTGGATCTTCGGTCTCGGCGCGCTCGACTTCGCCGGCGGCACGGTGGTGCACATCAATGCGGGTGTCGCGGGGCTGGTCTGCGCCATCGTGCTCGGCAAGCGGATGGGCTACGGGCAGGAGAACATGGCGCCCTTCAATCTCGCATTGGCCGTCATCGGCGCTTCCCTGCTCTGGGTCGGCTGGTTCGGCTTCAATGCCGGCTCCGCGGCGGGTGCGGGTGCCCGTGCCGGCATGGCCATGCTGGTGACGCAGCTCGCCGCCGCGGCCGCGGCGCTGGCCTGGATGTTCGCGGAGTGGGCCACCAAGGGGAAGCCCTCGGTCCTCGGCGCGATCTCCGGCGCCGTGGCCGGGCTGGTCGCCATCACTCCGGCCTCCGGCTTCGTTCTGCCGGCGCCGGCGCTGCTCATCGGCGCGGTGGCCGGCCTGGCAGGGTTCTGGGGCGCCACCGCGCTGAAGCATGCCTGTGGCTATGACGACAGCCTGGACGCCTTCGGCGTGCATGGCGTCTGCGGCATCGTCGGCAGCCTGCTGACCGGTGTCTTCGCCTATGGGGCGCTCTCCGCGACGGAGTCCGACCCGGCGGGCATCAGTGGCTCCCTGCAGCAGTTCCTCCTGCAGCTCTATGCGACCGCCGCGGTCTTCGCCTTCTCCGCCGTCGGGACCTTCATCCTGCTGAAGATCGTGGACGCGATGGTCGGCCTGCGCGTGCCTGAGGAGGAGGAGCGCGAGGGCCTCGACGTCACCCAGCACGGCGAGCGCCTCGCCTGAATGCACTGTGCGGGGCAGGCGAGGGACCCGTCCTGCCCCGCGCCTTCCACGACAGATCGACCAAGCCTGCCGGCGGCATCCCAGCCGGCGAGAGGGGGACTTGACCTGATGCGTAACAAACCCGGAATGGCTGGCCGGCTTGCCCTGGCCTCGCTCCTCGGCGCGGCCGCCATCGTGGCCTCGCTGCTCCCGGCGAGCAAGGCGGAGGCCTTCGAGATCCCGGAGGCCGGCCTGACCGTCACGGTGACACCCACCATCGCCTCCGACTACCTGTTCCGCGGCATTAGCCAGACGCGCAACAACTGGGCGTTCCAGGGCAGCCTCGACGTCCAGCATGAGAGCGGCGTCTATATCGGCGCAGCCCTCAGCAATGCGAAATTCCTGGCCAGCCCCTGGAACGATACCCGGCAGGAACTCGATCTGCTCGCCGGCTATCGCTTCAACCTGGGCCCGGTGGCCCTGGATGTCGGCTATATCGCCTATCTCTATCCCGGCCAGGACAAGGCGCCGGGCACGCAGTTGAACGAGTACCAGGAGATCGCGCTGAAGGCGAGCTACGCCATCGAGCCGGTGAAGCTGCTGGCGGCCTTCAATTACTCGCCGAATTTCTTCGGGCGCTCCGGCGACGGCTTCTACCTCGAAGGTGGCGCGGATGTGACCCTCCCCTACGAGTTCACCGCCTCCGCCCGGCTCGGTTATCAATGGATCGAGCGCAACAGCTTCTTCGGCACGCCCGACTATCTCTGGTACTCGATCGGGATCTCGCGGGAGATCTATGCCGGCGTCACAGCCTCGGTGGCCTGGTACGGCACCGACATCAGGAAGCGCGACTGCGCCCCGGTGGTGGACCGCGCCGATCAGGGCCAGCGCATCTGTGAGGGCCGGGTGCTGTTCAGCCTTTCCCGCACCTTCTGAAGGCCCGGTGACCGGAGCGGGCAAAAAACCGCCGGTTACAACCGCTTCCGGTGTATATGCGTGGCAGTCTGTGAACTGCCACGAGTACAATGTCCCGAGTCACTGCTGACCGGCCCCTTTCCGGGGTCCGCCGTTTTGCCTCTCCTGCGGTCAAAGCGCTGCTGAAGCGGCGCCTTGCCGAGTTGCTCGGCCTGCTCTGCGGGCTGGGCGGCCTGGCCCTGCTTCTGGCCCTGGCCAGCTACAATCCGGCCGATCCCTCCTGGAACACCGCCAGCACGCAGCCTCCGACCAATCTGGCCGGTCCCTTCGGCGCGGTCCTCTCGGACATGCTGCTGCAGAATTTCGGCTGGGGGGCCACGCTGCCCGGCCTCGCCCTGCTGGCCTGGGCCTGGCGGCTGGCGACGCATCGCGGCCTCGGCCTGGTCCCGGCTCGACTCGCGGCGCTGCTGGCGGCGCTGCCGGCGGTAGCCGCGGCGCTGACCCTGCTGCCCCTGCCACGGGACTGGCCCACCCAGGCCGGAGGCGGCGGTGTCGTCGGCAGCCTCCTCGTCGGCGGCGTGACGGGGGCAGGGGAGGCGGTGCTCGGTCCCTTCGGCCTGGTGATCGGCGATGCGGTGCTGGTGGCGGCGGCGCTGGCGCTCTTCGTTGGGGCGCTTGGCCTCTCGCCGGCGGAATGGCTGCGCCTCGGCCGCGCCACCCGCCGCTCCGCCCTGGGCGTGGCGCGGGCGGGAAGCGCGGGGGCGCGCGGCGCGGCCGGCCTGCTCGGGCGCCTCTCCTTCCCCTCCGTTTTCCGTGGCCTGTCCCACTTCCGCACGCGCCGGGCGGAGCCAGGCGCCGATCTGTCCGCCGTGCTGCGCGCCGCCGATGCGGCCGCCGCGACCCCGCGCCGCCGCGCCGAGCCCCGGATCGCCGCGCCGGAAGCCCCCGCCGAGGAGCGTCCGCCTGCCCCGCCGCCCCGGATCGCCACCCCGGCCCCGCCGGCGAAGCGCAGCGGCGCGGCCCGGCAGCAGAAGCTCGACCTGCAGGAAGGGCCCTGGCGCCTGCCGCCCCTCTCCCTGCTGGCGGAGCCGCCGGCGAAGCGTAGCGGCCGCCCGACCGAGGAAGCCCTGCAGGCCAATGCCCGGCTGCTGGAGCAGGTGCTGGAGGATTACGGCGTGCGCGGCCGCATCGCCGCCATCAATCCCGGCCCGGTGGTCACGCTCTACGAGCTGGAGCCGGCGCCCGGCACCAAATCCGCCCGCGTCATCGGCCTAGCGGACGACATCGCCCGCAACATGCATGTCACCGCCGTGCGCATCGCCACCGTCCCCGGCCGCAACGTCATCGGCATCGAACTGCCGAATGCGAAGCGGGAGACGGTCTATCTCGCCGAGATGTTCGCCGATGAGGAATGGGTCCGCAATTCCGGCCGGCTGCCCCTGGCGCTGGGCAAGGATATCGGCGGGGCGCCGGTGATCGCCGACCTCGCCCGCATGCCGCATCTGCTGATCGCGGGCACCACCGGCTCCGGCAAGTCGGTGGCGATCAACACCATGATCCTGTCGCTGCTCTGGCGCTTCTCGCCGGAGGAATGCCGCTTCATCATGATCGACCCGAAGATGCTGGAGCTTTCGGTCTATGACCGCATCCCGCACCTTCTGGCCCCGGTGGTGACGGAGCCGTCCAAGGCGATCGGCGCGCTGAAATGGACGGTGCGGGAGATGGAGCGCCGCTACCGCGCCATGTCGCAGCTCGGCGTGCGCAATATCGGCGGCTACAACGAGAAGGTGACCGAGGCACAGCGGCGCGGCGAGGTGCTGACCCGCCGCGTGCAGGTGGGCTTCGACCCGGAGACCGGCAAGCCGGTCTTCGAGGACCAGCCGCTCGCCCTGGAGCCGCTGCCGATGATCGTCGTCGTCATCGACGAGATGGCCGACCTGATGATCGTCGCCGGCAAGGAGATCGAGGCGGCGGTGCAGCGCCTGGCGCAGATGGCGCGCGCCGCCGGCATCCATGTGATCATGGCGACGCAGCGACCCTCGGTGGATGTCATCACCGGCACCATCAAGGCGAATTTCCCGACCCGCATCAGCTTCCAGGTCACCAGCAAGATCGACAGCCGCACCATCCTGGGCGAGATGGGCGCGGAGCAATTGCTCGGCCAGGGCGACATGCTGCACATGGCGGGCGGCGGCCGCGTCAGCCGCGTGCACGGCCCCTTCGTCTCCGATGCCGAGGTGGAACGGGTTGTCGAATTCCTGCGC
>CALGVL010000085.1 GCA_937930165.1 uncultured Acetobacteraceae bacterium | reverse complement strand
CGGGCCAGCAGGCCCGCCATGCCGAGGCCGAGCAGCCCGATGGCCAGGCCGGCCGCGCCGGTGCGCAGCAGCGCCGCCCGCCGCGCGGCGGTGAATTCGGTCTCCGGCACCGCCAGCGACACCGCATAGCCGCTGATCGGGGCACGGGCGAAGGCGAGCACCGACCGGACGCCGTCCTGGGTGTGCATGCCCTGGACGATGCCTTCCGGCGCGACCTCCATCTGCTGCAGCAGGGCCGGGTGTGGGGACCGGCCGATGATCGCCTCCTGCTCCGGCACCCGGGCCACGATGGTCCTGCTGCGGTCCAGCACCACGGCCCGCCAGCCGGGCGGCAGCCGCTGCCCGGCCAGGGCCTCGGTCAGCAGGCTGGGGGGCAGGGCGGCCTCCAGCACCCAGAGCGGCGGCCCATTCCCGCTGCGCCGAACCGGCACGCTGACTGCGATGGAGGGCCGGCCCGTGGCCGGATAGGAAAAGAGATCCGTGACGATGGCGCGGCCGGTGGCGAAGACCGTCTCCAGCCCCGGCGCGAGTGGCAGGCCGGCGGCCAGCATCGCCAGCGTGGCGCCGGTATTCAGCACCTGCTGCCCGTCGCGGCCGCCGAGGGCGATCTGCCCGCCGCGAAGCATCCCCGTGACCTGGCGCGCCTGTGCCCGGACGGTGTCGGCATCCAGCGGATCGAGGGCGGGGGAGGTGGCGAGGCCGCGCAGCAGCGCCTCGACCCGCCCGAATTCCTGGTCCACCACCCTGGCCAGGGCGTGGGCGGTGCCGAGGATCCGCATCTCCTCGCGGTTCTGGGCCGCCCTGTAGGCCTGCCAGACCGAGATGCCCGCCAGCGCGATCAGCGCCAGGGCGACGGCGCCGGCGAGGATGAGCAGCCGGCTGCGCAGGGACGGCCCGCTGCGCGCGTGCAGAATTTTGCTTCCCCCGGTTTCGCCGCCCAATCCACCCCGCCTTTGCCCGCGAGGGGTAGCACAGTGCTACCCATACTAAGCTGCATGAGCCAGGCGAAAAAAGCCAGATCGTTCTGCCGCCGGATTCCGGCCGGGTGGGCGTATCGTGCCGGCGGCGCCTGCCCTGGATGCGCCCGCCGGGGCGGGCGCGCTATCCTTCCAGGCGGATGCCGGTCAGCTCCACCAGCTCGCGCCAGCGTTCCACCTCGGCGCGCTGGAATTCGGCGAAGGAGGCAGCGGGCAGGGGGGCTGGCTGGAAGCCGAGGCGGTGCAGGCGCTCCACCATCTCCGGCTCGGCCAGGATGCGTGGCAGTGCCTCGGACAGGCGGGCGATGACGGGGGCCGGGCTCCGCGCCGGGGCCCAGAGGCCGAACCAGGCATCCACCGCCATATAGGGCGCGCCGGCCTCGGCGAAGGTGGGCACATCCGGCAGGTCCGGCAGGCGCCGGGGCGCGCCGATGCCCAGGCAGCGCAGCCGCCCCTCCTTCACCAGCGCCACCACCTGCGGCCAGGTGGAGACGAAGAAGTCCACGGTGCCGGAGATGGTGTCCGTGGTGGCCTGGGCGCCGCCGCGATAAGGAACATGCGTCGCCTCCAGCCCCTCCCGCCGGACGAAGCTTTCCGCGATCACATGGCTGGCGGAGCCGACGCCGGAGGAGGCGTAGGTAAGCTTACCGCCGCCCTTGCCGCGCGCCGCCAGCTCGGCCAAGGCCCGCGCCGGGCTGTTGGCCGGCACCACCAGCGCGTGGTGAACCTCCGCCAGTCGGCCGATCGGGGTGAAATCCTCTACGGGCCGATAGGGCAGGTCGCGCACCATGGCGGCATTTGCCGCATGGGTCTGGTTGTTGCCGAGGACCAGGGTGTAGCCATCCGGCGCCGCGGTCGCGACCGCCTGGGTGCCGACCACGGCGGCGCCGCCCGGCCGGTTCTCCACGACGAAGCTCGATCCGGCGATGGTGGCCTGCAGCCGCTCCGCCAGGGCGCGGCCCAGCACATCCGTGCTGCCGCCCGGCGGGTAGGGGATGACGATGCGCACCGGGCGGGCGGGCCAGGCCTCCTGCGCCCGGGCCGTGAGCGGCGCGAGCAGCGGTGCGGCGAGAATCGTTCGGCGCGTGAGCATTGGGTCCCCCTGAGTCACCGGCCAGCCGGCCTGATGTCCGAATCAACTGGACCATCGCGGCCTGCTGGTCCAGGGGGGCGGCATCGCGGCCTTGTGATCCTCAGATGGCCAGGGAGGAGGCGCAGCGAAATATTTGGTAGCATTACTGCCGTGATCGTGCCACATGCGGTCTGCATGCTGTCCGCAACAGATGGGAAGCGGCAGATGCAGCGCAGGCTGGCGGAACATCATCGCGGATCGGGACAGGGGACGGCGCGCCCGGAGCGCCGCGGCGACCAATGGGCGGAGTTCCTGCGGCGCATCCTGCTCTCGGCCAGCCTTGCCGGGGTTGCCGGGGTGACGCCCACCGCCGCCGACAATGCCCCGCCCAACCCTGGCGTGGTGGAGCCTGACCAGGCCGGCGGGTCCGACCAACCGGGAGAGCCGCCACGGGAGTGAGGGCCTGCCGCGTCCAAGGGCCGGACCCCACGGACGGGTTCCCCTGGGCGCGGCTCACGATCCACTCTCGCGGCCAGCGTTGGGGGAGGATGTCCGGGAAGTTCTGCCCCGGTCGCAACGGTTGGGAGAATGCAGATCCGCACCGAACGTGAAAAGATGCTGGCCGGGGAGCTTTACGATCCCTTCGATCCCGATCTCGTTGCAAGCAGATGCAGGGCCAGGGAGCTATGCCGGAAGCTCAACGCATCCAGCGATGAAGACGAGGAGCTGCGAAGAACACTTTGCAGGCAGATTTTCGGGAAGGGCGGAGACACGGTATGGATGCAGCCGCCATTCTACTGCGATTATGGCTCGAACATAGAGTTGGGTGAGCGTGTATTTTTCAATTTCAACTGCATAGTTCTCGATGTCTGTCGGGTGCGCATAGGCGACTACACGCTTTTCGGGCCAGCCGTTCAGATCCTGACGCCGATGCATCCCCTCGATGCGGCCCTGCGCCGGAAGCAGGAGTATGGCAAGCCGGTGGAGATCGGATCGGACGTATGGGTGGGGGCGGGGGCATTGATCCTGCCCGGCGTGAGCATCGGATCGGGCACCGTGATCGGCGCAGGCAGCGTCGTAACGCGCGACGTTCCGGCAGGAGTGTTTGCCGCGGGCAACCCCTGTCGTGTCATCCGCGAGATCACCGCGGATGAGCGCGAGTCATTCCCACCCGTGCCCTGAAGGCATATGGGCTGATACCTAATGCCCCGGACCTGCAGCCAGTCGCTGACGGCGGTGGTGAGGAAGCTGTTGGCGATGCGGCGGAAGCCTTTGAGCCGTCCGGCCCGGCGTCAGCCAGAGCGAGGCGCCCATTCATGGGCCCGGCGCCTGCCGCAGCGCCGTAAAGAAGCCGCGTAACAGCCGGGCGCATTCGCTCTCCCGCACGCCGCCCACCACCTCCGGGACGTGGTGGCAGGAGGGGGCGGCGAAGATCCGTGCCCCGTGCTCCACTCCGCCGCCCTTCGGGTCATAGGCGCCGAAGACCACCCGCCGGACCCGGAAGAAGGAGGCCGCCTGGGCGCACATCGGGCAGGGTTCCAGGGTCACGGTCAGGGTGCAGTCGGGCAGGACCTTCTCGCCGCGCGCCTGCGCCGCCGCGCGCAGGGCCAGCAACTCGGCATGGGCCGAGGGGTCGCGCAGCGCCTCCACCCGGTTGCCGGCGCGGGCCAGGACCCGGCCGGTGGCATCCGTCACCACCGCGCCCACCGGCACTTCCCCCCGGGCGGCGGCGGCGCGGGCCTCCTCGATCGCGATTTCGATGGCGCTCGGCATTCGCCGACCTTGCCCCGGCCCGGCCGGAAGTTCTAGCAACGCCGCATGAGCAAACGGCCCGTGATCGGCGTCACCCTGGATGCGGAGGAGCCGGGCGGCTACTCCAAGCTGCCCTGGTATGCGCTGCGCAAGAATTACTTCTCTGCCCTCGTGGATGCCGGGGCCCTGCCCGTGGCGCTGCCGCATCATCCGGAGCTTGCCGAATCCTATCTGGAGGAGATTGACGGGCTGCTGGTGACGGGCGGCGCCTTCGACGTGGATCCCTCGCTCTATGGCGGTGGCCCGGCGCATCCGACCGTCACGCTGAAGGCGGGGCGGACGGATTTCGAGCTGGCTGTCACGCGCGGCGCGCTGAGGCGGGACATGCCCGTGCTCGGCATCTGCGGCGGGCAGCAGCTTCTGGCCGTGGCGCTCGGCGGCACGCTGATCCAGCACATCCCGGACAGCATCAAGGGCGCGCTGGAGCATGAGCAGCCCAACCCGCGGCACGAGCCGGGGCATGAGATCGCCATCGAGGCCAACACGCTGCTCGCCCGCATCGTGGGCAAGCCGCGCATGGCGGTGAACAGCGCGCATCACCAGGCGGTGGACCGGCCGGGGGAGGGCGCCGTGGTCAACGCCATCGCGCCGGACGGCGTGGTGGAGGGCGTGGAGCATCCCGGCTACCGCTTCGTCCTCGGCGTGCAGTGGCACCCGGAATATGCCGTGGATCCCGCCGATCCGCTGATCTTCGACGCTTTCGTGAAAGCCTGCCGGTGACGGAGGAAGGCGGCAGCCCTGAGCGCGGCGAAAGGATCGCCAAATGGCTGGCCCGCGCCGGCGTGGCCAGCCGCCGCGACGCCGAGAAGCTGATCGCCGAGGGCCGGGTCAAGCTCGATAACCGCGTGGTGGAGACGCCGGCCAGCTTCGTCCGGCCCGGCGACCTCGTCACCGTGGACGGCAAGGCGGTGGCGGAGCCGCAGCGCACGCGGCTGTTCCGCTACCACAAGCCCGCCGGGCTGGTGACGACGCATCGCGACGAGAAGGGCCGTCCCACGGTCTTCGACGCCCTGCCCCCTGGCCTGCCGCGGGTCATTTCGGTCGGGCGGCTGGACCTGAATTCCGAAGGACTGCTGCTGCTGACCAATGACGGCGCCCTGGCGCGGCGGCTGGAACTGCCCGCAAATGGCTGGCTGCGCCGCTACCGCGTGCGCGTCCACGGCGCGGTCAGCGACAAGGCGCTGGCCGACCTCGCCCGCGGCGTGACGGTGGAGGGGGTGCGCTACGGGCCGATCGAGGCCGGGCTCGACTCCCGCCAGGGCAGCAATGCCTGGCTGACCGTGAGCCTGCAGGAGGGCAAAAACCGCGAGGTCCGCCGCGTCATGCAGCATCTCG
The DNA here is from genome assembly GCA_937930165.1 of uncultured Acetobacteraceae bacterium. Taxonomy (GTDB): domain Bacteria; phylum Pseudomonadota; class Alphaproteobacteria; order Acetobacterales; family Acetobacteraceae; genus CALGVL01. Next base: position 597 of record CALGVL010000085.1, on the reverse strand, counting down.
GCCTGCAGGTGACGCGGCTGATCCGCACCGCCTATGGCCCCTTCCAGCTTGGCTCCCTGCCGCGCGGCGCGGTGGAGGAGGTGAACCAGAAGGTGCTGCGGGAGCAACTGGGCCTCCAGGCCCCGGCCCGGAGGCGGCCGGCGGGCGGCTAGAATTGCCTCCCGCCGCGACCATCTGCCGCCTCGGCGCAGATCCCCTGGCAGAGGAGGCTTCCGCCATGCGCACACGCCAGCTTGGCCGGGGCGGCCCGGCCGTCTCGGCCCTCGGCCTCGGCTGCATGGGCATGTCCGGCATGTACGGCCCGGCCGATGAGGCAGAGAGCATTGCCACCGTCCATGCCGCGCTGGAGGCCGGCATCACCCTGTTCGACACCGGCGACTTCTACGGCATGGGGCACAATGAGATGCTGCTCGGCCGTGCCCTGCAGGGGAAGCGCGACCGGGCCTTCATCCAGGTGAAATTCGGCGCCCTGCGCGATCCCGACGGTGGCTGGGGCGGCTATGACGCACGGCCGGCGGCGGTGCGGAATTTCCTGGCCTATACCCTGCGGCGGCTCGGCACCGATTACGTGGACCTCTACCAGCCGGCGCGGCTCGA